>JAKBHG010000018.1 GCA_021836925.1 Microcaldota archaeon
CATCCTACTCCGGGATCCTCCCGGACCCCCACACGCTCGCCAGGCTCGATCAGGTCGTCCCCGGGTCCGCCAACACGATCATCGACATGGCGGTCCGACAGGAACGGCATCGTCAGGAACTCGAGACCGCGGTGGTCCAGGCGGGGATACGCAGTCAGCGGCTCGGGCTCATTTTCGGCCTGGTGGTGAGCCTCTTCGCGCTCGCGGCCGCCGCGTTCATCGCCTACACCGGACACGCCGTTGCAGGGACCGTGCTCGGATCAGTCGACCTTGTTGGACTGGCGGGCGTCTTCGTGTACGGCAGTAACCAGCAGCGTGCGGAACGCCGCGAGAAGGCCGAGTATGTCGCTCTTCGCCAGGTACTTTGCGATGAAGAACGCGCCTAGCGCGCCAAGCATGCCGAACAGGACCGGTATATACCTCATGATGGTATAATAGCTGAAAGTCTTGCCGAGCAGCAGCCATGGTATTATTGTTATGAAGTAGAACCCCTCGGTCTCGCCTACGGGATTGTGCACCGGGAATCCTGACAGGTTGAGATTCGCAGGTATGGACAGGCCATGCGAGATCGCATAGCTTATTACTGCATAATGGAAGAAGCCGTCGGGTTCGAAGAAGCCCGCATATCTGGCCATGCCGAGCCTGACCACGATGTCGATTATCAGTATTACAACCAGCGCAAGTATGACAATGTTCCTCCTTCCAATACCCTTCCTTTCTGCCTCCATGACATCAAACCTACAGAACACACGGTGCGGTTGCACCAAAAGCACTAATGAAAATAGCGGTGCAAGCTTAATAACCTTTCAGGCATTTAACAACGAAGGCGTAAACTCCATGCGCCTGGTCGCTTGCCCGCATGCGGTTTAATGTTGCGCGATCGTTGTGCAATATATTAGACAGATAACTGTGTTGCAAAAGGGCCTTCGAGGGAAGCCTGCGGCGATAAAAGAGAAAATATATGACAATCAACGTAGTATAAATGGATATTTATAAAAGAGATTATGAATATAGCATATCCCTTTAAATACCTTCCATTGAAAGTTATTTCACGCAACATAGAATTTATGTTGAGGTAAGAAAATGAAAACCCTAAAAGCAAAGAGGATGGCCGCAGTTGCGGCTGGAGCGGCGCTTCTGGGTCTCGGAATTGCAGCAGCAGGTCCGTTGACTTTCCAGAGCGTGCCTATAATAAGCAATAGCGGACAACCGCTAGTGCAGGTTGTTGTAGGTCATGCGGCCAAGCCAAGCGACGGAGTGGCGGCGGCAAACATCGCAGCTGCGATCGGAAACCTTGCATTTGCATCAGTTCCCGTTACAGCAACGATAAACGCTACACAGGCGAGCAAGGTTCTGCATGTTGCAGTGTCCGGCACAAGCGGCAGCACAGGAGTAGTGCCTGACGCGCAGGTATACTTCAACACGAGCGGAGTCTCATTCGCATCTGGAACCTATGGGTTCAGCACCTTGATAGGATCTGTGCTTAACAGGGCCATCAAGACGAGCCAGTTCGCTGACACGAAAGCAGTGGTCGGTGACTCAACGCACGGCTATCCGTCAGGATCCGGCACGTTCAGCACCTCGAGCGTATCGAGCCCGTACTCTGACGCATCAAGCGGACTGTCCGTATCCGGCGTCACGAAGAGCGACGGTGGAGGCGTCTCATTCCAGAGCCTTTCATCCAGCGGCTACGACAACATACTTCGCGTAACTAACTCGAACCTGCCTGCTCTTATGAACAACGCTGGTTCTTATAGTGAAAGCGAGTATCTGTGGCTTGCAGGCTTCCCGGTGTACAACCAGTCGGCCAGCAACTTCGAGCTCGAGAGCGCAACAGGCGCATATCAGGTCGTCTTCAACAAGCCGATAAACTGGAAGACAAGCAGCAACACAATTAACAACGCTGCTTTCTCACTGATTGGCGAGAACTGGACGATCATAAACGCCACGATACCGACATCGACGACCAGCAGCTCCACAACGGCAGTCGCTGGTGGAAAGGTTGAGCTCGCAGCGAGCCTCAAGCCTGAGCAGACTGTGTACGTCGGCCAGAACGTCACGAGCGGCAACTTCACAGTTGAGCTTGCAGACCTCGGCCAGCCGAACGCGAACGGTGTCAGCAACGCAGCACTTAATGTATACTATAATGGAGTGCTGAAGAACACGACGTCCGTCGCTCCGGGATCACTGACGAAGTTCAACGTTTCCGGCACGTACCTGTACGTTGACGTGAACCAGACCTTCGCAGGCCTGTACGCATACGAGAAGTACGCCAAGATGAAGCTTTACTCCAACGTGTTCAATGTCACGAGCGGAGGTGTCTTCAACAAGACGTACAACCCGAACTGGTACACGGTGCTCGAGTGGACTAACTCGTCCGGTAGTGCTTCTGCCAACGCAGATGCGCTGTACAGCATAATACTGTATAACACCCAGGACCACCAGATCAAGCCTGGCCAGTCGTTCTCGTTCATAACGAGCCCGGCTGCATACTCGCTGAAGTTCGTTGGTGAGAACCAGGGCAGCGGCAACTTCGACCCGATAAACATAACATCAGTAAGCGCTGGTGCATTCGGGTACCAGAACCTCGCTACTCCGCTTAGCGGCATCAACACGACCGCGATAAACGAGCCGGCACAGGAGATGGTTGTGAAGAGCAGCATACCGAACGCGTTCACGACAAGCGCTGGACAGCAGTCCTCAACGCTGACATACGACCTTACGCCGTATCAGTACGAGCCCGCTACGGCCAACGCAGCTACGAACGCTGCATTCGCTGGCGCGAACACGCTTACTGGTACCTTTAGCGCCTCAGTAGGCAACTACGTCAACGCGACCGTTCCGCTGTACGTGTATGTCTCTGGCTACGCACTTAACGGCCAGAAGATAAACAACCAGAGGATAACGTTCTACTCGACTAGCGCATCGAACGCGACGCACATAGCCACGCCGTTTAAGAACGTCACCAACGTGACTCTCAGCTCTGCGATACCTCTGGGTACTGTGTCTCTCGCAATCACCGAGAACAGTGTAGCTCTTGGAACGCTGAGTGAATTGGCCAACGCGCAGATAGTCTACAGCAAGACTGGACAGAGCTACGACGCGATGACGAGCGGTGCAAGTGTCAAGTACAACCAGCAGAACGGCCAGACGAGCCAGGACTTCACCATAGCAAACGCTACTGGTGTGACGAAGGGCAACCAGACCGAGTACTACACGTACACGATGAACGAGCTGCCGGCTACGCCGTACAGCACATCGCTGAGCGACAGCCTGTCGTTTGGAATCTTCAATTCCACAGCAGGCGCAGTACCGAACCCGCTGTTCTACCTGAACTACACAAATGGTGGTTCATCCAAGAACAACATGACGTACACATCTTCGCAGACGAAGACCGTCGATGCGGGCGTTGGCTTCAGGACTGAGAAGGGCAGCAAGATCGGCTCGATCTCGGCCACGAGGCTGGTAGTCGACATGGCGAAGGCAGTGGACATGCTGTCGTTCGACGTTGCGGCAACGGGCACGAACTCGTCCACGCTGTCACATGCGACAGTCGGTCCAGTTGGCCTCGGCCAGTCTCTGTCTAGCCTCGGCATGCCGAACGTGACAGTCTCGAAAGTGACTGGAACGCTGGCTCTCGGCCCGAACGCGACGTACTCGATAACTGGCATCAGCAACATAACCGCGACACCTTCAGTGACGCAGGCAGTCTCGCCGGTTCTTCTCAAGAACCTGACGACGAACCCGCTGGTAGTGCTTGACAATGCGTCAACGCTCAACCCTGCGAGCAGCCTGGTGCTGATAGGATCTGGCTACGTTAACACGCTGTCTGGACAGGTGCAGTCTGCGAACAACTTCACGGCAAGCTCGAGCATGGGTAATGGCTCTGGCTATGTAGTGCAGGCGTTCAGCGGAAGCAGCGGCTCAGGCGCGAGGATATACGTTGGCGGATACACGGCTGCTGACACGACAGCTGCGGCAAACGCGTTCATACAGGACCTGTATAGCAACGCTGCAAGCGGCAGCTGATGGCCAAGCGTAGAGTGCTCTGAAGGGCGAAAGCCCTTCTTTTTAATTTTTTATTCCTATTTCTTTCTTTTAATCAAAATCCAGCGTGAGCCCTCCTATTTTCGCCAATAAACCGAAGAGAAACGTTTTGTTTATAAAGTTTCTCTTACAAATAAACGTGACGGTGGTTCTTCTATGAAAAATGCACTCGCTTACCTGACCCTCTCAATGTTCGCACTGCTGTTCGTGCTGTCCCTCGTGCTAGTCAATGCTAACGCCGCAAGCATATCAACCGCTGCGCATCCCATCTCGATAAACAGCTCGCTGAGCGGCTATCTCGTCCAGTACCTGCCTCCTGCGCTGATCAAGAGCGCGTATAACTACAGCGAGATGGTGAACGGCTCATCGTACATAATAATGCAGCTGAACAAGAGCGACAGCTACATCGTGGTCAATGTCACAAGCAACCGTTACGGCATAATGCTCAACGACACAGGCATATACACTGCTCTGTCCCCGTTCCTGCTCTCGAAGTACGCGCCAACCCACAGCGCAATAAGCACCATAAACAGCACGATAAACTCGTACCAGAGCGATGCGAATCCGCCTCTTGCGGACTGCCTGCAGGAGACCGGGCTGAACAAGCTAACGGTCTATCCTGCCAGCAGTGCATCCATACAGTCAGCCTGCGCGTCGGTGCCCGTATGCAGCAAGGTGCTGGTGGCCCAGGGTGGAATGTCAAGCACGTTCGGCATCGGCCTCACGTCGTTCAACACACAATACCATGAGCTCAACTCTACATACAGCCAGATGCATTCCATATTAAACAGTATAAACGGCACTAACTACGGCGGCAATCTGGATAGCCTATTGAACACGCTCAATGGCATGGGTGCACTAGAAAACCAGATCGCCGAGGGCGCGCTGTTCCCGCCTCCGGCAAACTTCTCCCCCTCGTCTGTCAACCTTGGGTCCTGCCTTTCATATGTGGGGGGGAGCGGCCCGTGGTGGTGCTACCAGACGGGCTTCTGTGAACTGACCTCGTTCAACAGCTCAAGGGCGGCGCAGGCCAGCCTGGAAATCAATGCGATACTCTCCGAGCCGGTGACGCACGCGAGCATAATGACGGTCAGCAAGAACTCTTCCAAGATAGCCGGCAGCTATGTGATACCTATCATAGTCCAGAAGAACACCACGAAGCTGAACGGCTTCCTGAACTTCTCATATCCTGAGTACAACTCTATCGTCGGCAACGCTACCTTCCTGCTGAGCAGGTTCGGCAATTCTACGCTGCAGAGCGCGCTCGGCAACTTCACCGGCTTCTTCAACGACGTGCTCTCGAAGGGGATTTACCAGAACATAAGCGTATCGTCGACCGACTTCAACTCCATGCTCGCGAACCTTACGAGCATGTATAAGCTGGTGGGTGCGAAATACTACCCTGCGCTCAACCTCTCGAAGACGAACACCGCGCTCGCGCTTCTCAAGCAGATAGACTACATGCATGCGCCGCCTCAGCTATCCAACCTCTCAAGCCAGGAGAGCAATCTCAACGCGAAGCTGAACGGCACGTTCACGGCCAACAGCCTTGTGCCGGTGATGGCGCAGCTCGAGACGCTCAACACGAAGATAAACGCGTTCGGCGGCTCTCCCGGGGTGGACTCGCTCGCCAAGAGCGTCGACTACGGCTTCGTGAGCTCGATGCTCTCAGGCTCCAGCGCAAGCATACCGTCTAAAATAGCGGGTGCACCGCTCTATGCGGCGCTTCTCTCGCTGATAATAGCGCTCGTGCTCATAGGAATCTTCTACTTCGCGGTGTACTACAGACTGAAGAAGGCCAAGAAGATAAGGAAGGGCAAGCTGGTCAAGAGGGCGTGGATGGTGCTGTTCGGGATACTCCTCCTGGTAGCGCTGTTCTATTCGTACATAACGTACGTAGCGGCCGCGGGCGCGAACAGCTTCCTGCCCGCATCGCTCTTCATGTCCAGGCTCAGCCACAGCCCTACTGCAGTGATAGCTCTCAACGGTTCCGCCCAGTACAGTGCGGCCGCAGCGGCCTGTGCCAACTCCACGAAGAAGTCCATGCTGGCGGGCGGCGTCAGCAACGTGAGCATAATACACGTCTCGGACTACTCGTGCACGGTCACCATGGGCGGCGCGACGTATAACGGCACCGCGTGCTACAACAGGATACTCTCCACGGCTACGCCGATGGTGCAGATAGAGGGCCTGAGCGGCAACCACATAACCTATAAGGGCATGTACGGCGTGGTCCTGTACGCCTCTGGCAACTACACGCAGGGCAAGAGCTGCGCGCTCTCTACCCTATTCTATGCGCTCAGGCAGAAGTGACGCATAGATTACATGAACACATAAGGTGAAAAGGTCATGGCATCCAAGAACAACAATGCAGGCAAGAACGCCAAGGGCGCAAAAGCTAAAGTTCAGCCCAATCCAAGGAGCACCGGCTCCCGCAGCGTCGCATGGATCGCGGTAGCGGTCGTAATAATCGCTGCCATCGCAGCGACAGGGCTCTTCCTGCTCTCATACAACCCGTCAGGGAACAAGCAGGTGAGCTTCAATACGTTCATGAACAACTTCGTTGCGGCGAACAGCGTGGGCATATACGTGAGTTCGGCCAACATGTCTGCTTACCCATCCGCGATATCGTGCGCTACCGCACTCATAGAGAACATAGAGGCACACGCCGCAACGCACAAGAATTCGAGCGACATTGGCTTTTACGTCATGAACCAGACGATGTGCACCTACAAGGCGGGCGGGCTCGGCTCCGCGATAACGAACTACACCAACACAACGCCATCATCATGCCTTGCGCTCTCGACAGGAATGCCGAGGATATTCATAAACTACAGCTCGACAAACAGCACGGTAGTGAAGCCGTACGACCTTTACGTCTCAGGCACGCCAATGTTCCTAGACGAATGCGGCATAGCGTCGGTCATGAAGTGACCGGTGCCAAAGGCTAAATGTCTAAATGTCGTATCGAAGGGGCGCCGGCCTGTCGGCACCACGCACCTTTACGTCGCCGTTCCACTTCGCTGCGCGCCTCAGCTGCATGTGGGCGCTGCCTGGGTTGTTATGCAGCCCTCCGACCGCGGTAATGAGCCTTTCGAACGCCTCGTCCTCGGTGTTCATGTTCTTTATGTCGAGCATGCTGGTGCTGCTGTAGCACAGCTCCGCAATCTCCCAGAAGATGGTCCGCGTCTCCTTGCTGCTTTCCGGGTAGCGCTTCATGGCATTGATGACATGATCGCTGCTCAGCTTCTCCGCGAACAGCCTTTTCGCGCGCTCCAGGTCCGCACCCTCCTCGTGCACGTAGTGCGCCATCGTGTTCACGTAGAATTTGAAGTCCTCGACAAGATACGGCATGCTCGAGAACCTGTTGGATAGCGCATCGATGCCTACAGGCTGTTTTCTGAATCTCATAAGTCAACAAGCATAGTGCGCCGTCAACCTATTTATTGTTTGTGTGCAGGAACGGCAATTGCCGCTCCTTTGCTGCTTCAGCCCCTGTGCCTGAGCATCGCCGCTATGCCGTCGAAGCCTTCCAGCAGCTCCCTGCCGTAAGGGCTCTCCTCTGAGACGAAGACCATCTCGACGCCGTTCTTCTCGGCGATGTTTATGACGTCGTCGATCGGGTCGCGCTCGCTTGCTATGCTCAGGTTGCCCCCGCAGTCGTGCTTGTCCCTCCTCTTGTCTCCGTGCTCGAACTCAGTGAACTCCGCATTGCAGGCCGTGCACCTGTAATGCACCTCGTGTATGTCTATCTCCTCGCTTATCAGGAGTATCGAGACGTTGTTCGCGTCCAGCTCCTTCCTGACCTGCTTGTAGCCGAAGGTGGCGAGGCCCTTCTTCGCGACCTCGTTCATGAACCTGTCCATCAGCGCCTTCTCCTTCACGGTAGCCTGGGCGGACAGCGCCTCCTTGCTCTTCTCGAGAAGCTCCCTTATGCCGACCTCCTCGTCGGTGTAGCCCGTGTCGAACGGGCCTATTATCTTTATCTGGTAGTTGACCGCCTTCTCCTTCAGGAAGTTCTCCTTCGAGGGGCCGGGCCCTCCAACCACGAGGCCGTTCACCTTCCCGAACTTCGCAAAGACCTCGTTGACCGCATCCGCCACTCGTCTGTAGTAGTCGATTATCGATCCCTCTATGATCCTGCTGTACCTTGCCTGGGACTGCCCTCCCTTCCTCACCTTGGCGTGAACGAGCGACGCCATCCTCTTCTCGACTTTGACGTGCGTACCCCTCAGCGTGGCTATCGTGGCCTCGCGGCCGTCCATGACGACCAGTATGTATATGTCTGTGGCGGCGATCATCGCCTCCAGCGGCTCCAGGAGGAACGTGGAATCGCATCTGTATATGTTGGAGCGCACAGGCTGCGGCGGCTCCAGCACGAAGAGCTCGAGATCCGGCTTTGCCTGTATGTCCGATATGTTACCGCAGAATATCGCCATGCCGTTCTTGGGCGCCTCGCGGTAGAGCTTGAGGTACTGCATTATCTTGTCTATCGCGCCCTGCACATTGAGCTTGGTTGTCTTAGACTTTATGTTCGAGGCCTGGCCGTACTCGTCCCTGAGCTTGGCAGTAACGTCGCTTATCAGGAACTTCGGCGGTATGTACAGGCTTATGAGCTCCGTCCCGGTGCCTCGTATCCCTTCAAGCTTCCTTAGGGCCTTCCTTATCTGGTATTCTTCCTTCATGAGCATCACACGTAACGCATGCTGCGCCTGAGAGCGCGTAGGCTATGCCTGGGCGGCGTTTTGGCCGTCAGTTGCTAGGACTAGTGAATCTGCACCGTTCGTGTAAATCAGCCTACATACACTTTTCGCTATTATAATTAATAAACTCTCTGCTATCCGCCGCACTGCGGCAGCATCACTTCTTGCCGAGCACCTTCTTGCCGATATACGGCACGAGCACTTCTGGCACGGTTATGGTGTTGTCGCTGTTGAGATAGTTCTCGACGATTGCCACAAGGGCCCTCTGCACCGAGACGCCTGTGGCGTTAAGCGTGTGCACGTACTTCCTCTCGCCCTTCTCGTCATACGAGATGTTGAGCCTCATGCTCTGCCAGTCGGTGCAGTTCGAGCACGAGGTAAGCTCCCTGTACTTGCCCTGGCTGGGGAACCAGCCCTCTATGTCATACTTCTTTGCGGCCACGACCCCTATGTCGCCCGTGCATATGTTCACTACATGATAGGGTATGTTGAGCTTCTGCCATATCTCCTCCTCGTTCGCGACGAGCTCCTTGTACATCGCCTCGGAGTCCTCCTGCCTGCAGAACACGAACTGCTCCACCTTCTCGAACTGGTGCACCCTGAATATGCCCTTCGTGTCCTTCCCATGCGCTCCCGCTTCCCTCCTGAAGCACTGGCTGATCCCAGCGTACTTTATCGGAAGGTCCTTCGGCGAGAAGACCTCATCGGCATGCATGGCTGCCATTGGGTGCTCCGAAGTGGATATCATGAACATCAGCTCCTCTATGTG
>JAKBHG010000019.1 GCA_021836925.1 Microcaldota archaeon
CCCTTCCCTTCTTAAACTGTTTGTCGGCGAGATCACTGTCATTCTCGATTATCGTCACGGCCTCATTGAGCTTATTGAACAGGGGCTTTATGTTGTTGAATATTTCGCCTTTTTCTATGCTATTATTGAGATCCTTCTCATTCTTGGCAGTGTCCGCAAGAATCTTCCCGCCTTGCAATTCCTTTGCTGCTTCTCTGATTCCGCGCTCGATGTTCTGCCTGATAGTCGACTCAATGTTCTTGGCTTCCTTGGTCTTGCGGTCGATCTCTGCTAGCTCGTTCGTGTATTTCGCGAGCAAGACGCGTCCATTCTCGGATATGTCTATTTTGTAACTCGTCTCTTCAAGGTCCTTCTGTAATCTGTCTACCTCATCTTTTATCTCTTTAACATTGTTGCTAAGGCGCACTATGCCTAACTTCTTCTCAACTTCGTTCAGCGCTTTCTCTGCGCTGTGCTGCTTTGCTAGCTCGCCATATATCTCCTTTTCCTTCCCGAATATTGCAGCAGATACCTCACCGATTTTCTTCTTTGTCTCGCTTGCCTCCTGTGCAGCCTTATCTTGCTCCTGCTTCTTGAGTTTCTCCTCCAAGCTTGCCTTCTCCTCAGCCAAATTCTCTCGCTCCTCCTTCAGTTCCAGCTCCTTTTCATAGATTTTAGAAATCTCTTCCGCATCCGCTAGCGCTTCACCTATCAGCTCCTTCTTGTCCTTGAGCTCATCCACCTTCTCATTCTTGACCTTGTCTATCTCGGTTTCAACAGTGTTGATTTCCTTCTCTTTGTTGCTGCGCTGCTCTCCGAGCAACCTACCTATCTGCCCATCACTCTTGAAGATGGGTTCTATGCCTTTGAATATCTCGTTTATCTCCTTCTTTATCTCCTCGGACTTCTCGCTAGACTTTGTTTCTGCAGATCTATTGTATCCCTTAAATTTCACCATGTTTTCGCCTCTTGTATTTGTTGAACGGCACTTTTGAAGTCAAGCACCCTATATATTAACATTCATACGTATTACTTAAATGTTTCGAAATTTTCATAAGGTTTAAATACCTACGCTTCTGCTTTATACACCTTCATCCTTTGTGATGCTGAAGGCGACGACTTTTTCCATTCTTTCGCGCCTCAGGAAGCTATCGTTCGTTTTTCCGGACGCCTCTTCTGTTGCGCTCCAAGCCGTGGAACGGTCGTCTTCGCGCGTAGTCGCCGCGGCGGCCATGCTGCGTGCCATTTTATCTTCATTTAGCCTGTATTCAGCGGAAGCGTAGTATGACAGTGCCTTTATGCCGTTCTCCGTTATCGCGTAAGCGGCCGTTTCTCCGTTAAGCTCCGCCAACCCTCTTTTTACCAGTAGCCTGGCCGAATTGAATGCGTCCCTCCTGCTCATACCGTTCGTCTCAGCCAAAACCGCTATATCCGCCCTGCCATTCGAAGCGAGGTGCCTGAGCACCACAACCTCATCCGCGTTCATCTTTGCGTCCATATAGTTATAATCGACCGGCACGTCCGTTTCCGTGCTTGGCATCATATCGGTCTCAATGCGCAGCTTTTTGCCAAATGTGAGCACGCCTATACCCTTTGATGCGCTATTTGCATATGCCTGTACATATTCCGTAGCGATCATAACATTCTTCAAAACCGCTGTCGTGGCTTCCCTGACCCTGTCGGTGTTAACTGCTATACCTATCCTGCCCTTCTCCTTCTCTATCATTATAAGACTGGGATGCTTAGGCTCGTAATGCTCCTGCGCACTACCTTTTCCCGCCTTTCTTGCGGCCGCCCTTTCCTTAAGGTTCGCGAACACCGAAATCATTCTTTTACCCCCTTTCTGTCTGCTATCAATCCTCAAAATTTGAGAATCAGGTGTATTTTGTAGTATAATATTTATGCCTTTTCTTTGGGTCATCAGATCACCTATTTGTTTGCGCGGCCGTGTACTGTGCCTGTTGCTGGTATATAATGTGATAAGTGTAAGAAAAGAGAGGCAGGGAAATGAACGCCATTCGGGTTCGGTTCCGGCCCGCAGTGGGTCTTGTTGGAGTGGAGTTGGCAAAAACGACTAGCTTGAGCCAGAACTCATTTTTCCCTGCCATAGGGTATTAGCAACGTACCTCATATAAATAGGCTCCTGGGTTTCACAGGTATGGCTGGCACAGGTTCATTATATAATCTTTCAAAATACATTGTTTTTTGTGAAAATTAAGGCAAATATACCCATATATGCAGTTCAATTTACGTTTCAATAAAACCCTTCGTATGACAAAAATGCTTAAATATATGTTATGTAAAAGGGTTAAACATGAAGGAAGTGCCCGAGAAGGTAAGGGAGAGCCTCGAGAGGCTGAAGAAGGCCTACGGCGCGCACCTCGAGCTCAGGTACCTGAACAGGAGGTTCTGCCTCTTCGAGGCGACAAGCAAGTGGGATCCGGAACTGGGCAAACCAAGGAAGATAACGCGCTATCTTGGATGGATAGAGGACGACGGTCTCATGGTGCCCGCCAGGCACAGGGCAAAGAAGGAGAGCATCAAGGAGATGGAGCGCCAGTACCTGGAGAAGCTCAACGATCTCGAAGAGAAAGAGAAGAGAGGAGAAGGCGCCTCTGCTGCCACGAAAAGGAGCAAGCTGGACGAGAATGATCTCGCCCTGCTTAAGGTGCTCAGCATGAACCCCCGCCTCACCTACCAGAGGATGAGCGAGATAACCGGCATAAATGCACAGAGCATACCTTATGCCATAAGGAGGCTGGAGAAGCAGCTTGACATCAAGTACACCATGACGATAGAGCCATCGAAGATCGGTTTCTTCGAATACGTCATACTGGCTAAATTCCTGAAGGGGTGGCCCGATGTCGAGGCCCTGAAGGTAGTATTGGCGAAGGAGCGAAGGATACAGCTTGCCATGCTTACTAAGGGTGAGTACGACCTAATGATATTCTGCGTAGCGGAGACCAACGGCCGCCTAGCTGACGTGCTGCAGCGTGTTAGAATCTCACCCACGCTGATAGGCGTGGAATCCGTCTGGTACACGACGCCTGTCGCGGTAAACTACGGCTTCTCCCTGCTGAGGAAGGAGTTCTTCAGCCTGCTCGAGGAGAGGATATGGCATAGGAAGAAGGGCGGCCCCAGGCCCTCGAAATCCGACCTCATGCTCAGAGAGTACGCGACACTGAAGGAGCTCAACGAGGACAGCACGATTAGCTTCTCGAAGATAGATGACAAGTACGGTCTTCCCGCCGGCAGCGCAAAGCACTCATACGAGGGCCTGTTCTCCACGGACATGAACACAATAACGCTACCCACAATAAACATAAGGAAGCTGGACATTAAATACAGCGCTGTGATAATGGCCGACATACGCATGGAATCGGAGTACCTGCCGAAGGCGCATGAGCACAGCAAATACCTGATCAGCAGGCCCGACGGCATCGTGAACAAGTTCACCTACTACTGCGCATCGGAGACCCCCAACGGGCACCTATACATGCTGCCCGTGTTCTCCGAGGGCGACCTCGAGGCCGCGGAGAAGGAGCTTACCAACACCCTCAAGGGGGTAAAACTGCATTCTATGATAGTGAGCGACATACTGGTCGGCGAACTGCTTCACAGGAGGTTTGACAGCCTTTACAGCCCTCCGTACTACTGGCTGGTCCGCGAGAAGGCGATGAAGCCGGTGGACAGGGTGGACTATTACTACGAGCACCGCTAAACAGGATAGAAATGCAGATTTAAGAAAAAAGAAACTGGAAAATAAGGAAAAGGAAAGGTCAGATCTTGATCTCTCCTGCGTCGATCTGCCTTATCGCTTCGCGGGGATCCTTGCCCTCGACCGTGACGCCTATGCTCTTGCACGTGCCGATTACCTGCTTCACCTTGTCCGCGAGGCTCTTGCCGTAGATCTTCTCGTCCTTGGCCTGTGCAACCTTCTTCGCCTGCTCGATCGTTATGTTGCCGACCTTCTCGCCCTTCTCCTTGGCACCCTTCTCTGCGCCAGCTTCCTTGAGTATCAGCGCGCTTATCGGCGGTGCTCCTGCCTCTACCCTGTACTCCTTGGTGGACGTGTCGACTATGACCTTCACGGGTATCTTCATGCCTGCGAAGCCCTTCGTCTTCTCGTTTATCTCCTCGACGACCTTGCCTATGTTCACGCCGAGCGGCCCAAGGGCCGGGCCGAAAGGCGGGCCTCCGCTCGCCTTGCCTCCTTCTATCAATCCTGATATGACTGTTTCTGCCATGCTTTCATTCCTCTGTCTTCTCTGCCTTCTGTATGACCCTTGCCGTGTTCATCTTGGCAGTAATCGGTATTGGCACAACGACATCCATAAGTTCGACCGTGACGTCTCCCTTTATCTCGTCGGTCCTCAGCACCTTCGCCTTGTAGCCCTTGAACGGGCCGGTGGTGAACTCGACTATGTCGCTGACGTTTATCTGCTGCGCCATGCTCTTGACCTCTACGAGCCTGTCTATCTCCTCGGTCGTCAGAGGCTGCGGCAGCAGTCCGCGTATGTTCCTCTCTTTCGTTATGAAAGACCTGACGGTCGTCTCGTCCTCGCCCTCTATTATTATGTAGCCGCGCAGGCCGTTGACGACCATTATAGAATATATGGGCAGGTCGCTCTTTGTCATCTTGTTCTGCAGTATGCTTGCGGCTATCCTTTCCTGGCCCGCCGTTACCTTTATGACGAAAAACACATCAATCACTCGTGTTTGCACATTGCAACAATACTTAATTAAGATTATTATATAATCTTTCGTGTGGAAAACGGCACATCGCCGCAAAATGGCAATGCAATGCTTTACGCGGAGTCCGCCGCATCAGATGCGGAGCGCAACAGAAGGGTGCTCATCAGCAGAGGCCTGCTTAACAACGAGTATCCCGTAAAGCGCAAGGCTGAACGTGTATATTTTCCACTAGTATCTTTGAATGAAAAGGATAAAAAGCTTATTGAATCGAAGGGGCTCAGGCTGGTTCGCATGAAAGGGGCCAAAGCCGGCCAGAGGAGGCAGGGCCACGCGGCCAAGATAAGAGGGCTGCTCGACGACAAAGAGAGGGGGATGCTCGCGCGAGGCTTCGACCAGTACGGCAGCATAGCAGTAATAGACATAGAGGACGCGCTCAGGGCGAAGGAGAAACTTGTCGCTCAGGCGATAATGGATTCTAACGGCAGCATAAAGACGGTCATCGCGAAGGCCGGCCCAGTTCACGGTGTGTACAGGACAAGGGATTACAGGTATGTCGCTGGGCTGCGCACGTTCGCCGCAGAACACAGGGAGAATGGATGCATGTTCAGATTCGACGTGAGGAAGGCATTCTTCTCGAACAGGCTGGCATTCGAGCGCGCGAGGGTGCGCTCCCTCTGCAGGCCGAAGGAAAGCGTGATGGTGATGTTTGCAGGTGTGGGGCCGTTCGCGATAGAAATAGCAAAGGAGCACAAGGACTCGAAGGTCGTCGCGGTAGAGCTCAATCGCGCCGCGTACACGTACATGTTAGAGAACATAAAGATCAACAAGACGCCGAACGTCGCCGCATTGTGCAGCGACGTCAAGAAACTGCCCGGCGAATACGACGGGACCGCAGACAGGATAATCATGCCGCTGCCGCAGAAGAGCCTTGAATTCCTTGATGACGCGTTCCGCATCTCCAGGAACGGGGCGACAGTACACCTCTACCTCTTCGGCCCGAAGGAAACCGCGCTTTCCGATGCAAGGAAGACCATACGGGCGCACGCTTCAATGAACGGCTACAAGGTAAGGTTCCTGTTCAGCAGGGACGTGCGCCCCTACTCTGCGAAGGAAGTGGAGATAGTCGTCGACTTCAGGGTAACGCGGAGTCCGTCGCGCAGGGCAGAGTCCCGCAGGAAAATAGTAATAAATAGGTTGCATACGTAAGTATTATCGACCAGCACGATAGGTAGGGAGCATGGCGATAGCCCTCAACGACTCCATCAGCTTAGCCGAAGTGAGCGATACTGTAATGCAGAACGGCAGCCTTAATCTGGAAGAGCTGGTGGCCAACGCCACATGGCGCGAGCTGCTCATAGACCTTGTGGCCACAAACAAGATAGACCCATGGGACGTCGACCTTGTGCAGGTGGTCGACAGCTACATCGGCGCCGTGAAGCGCATGAAGGTTCTCGACCTCAGGATACCTGCGAACATGATACTCGCGGCCTCCATACTTCTAAGGCTCAAAAGCGAGACGATAAACCTCTTCGAGGAGCCGGAGCCCGAGCCCAGCAGTCAGGAAGAGGCAGCACCGGGAGGCCGCATATTGCCGAGCATACCTGAGCTCACGCCAAAGTTCAGGATGCAGCCGAGGAGGAAGATAACTCTGGACGAGCTCATCAACGCGCTGGAAGGTGCAATGAAGGCGAAGGAAAGAAGGGCGGATAAGATAACCATGGAAAACACGCCTATGGAATTCATAGTCAACATGGATGACATAGACGAAAAGATAGAGAGCGCGTTCGGCCTCGTGAGGAAGAGCGTGGACAGGAAGAGTATGGTGACGTTCATGGACCTCTCGAGAGGCATGAAAGGCTCCGAAAGCGTCCTGCTAGACCTTTTCGTGCCGCTCCTATTTCTGGCTACCGACTCGAAGATAACGATGTTTCAGGAGGAGTTCTTCGGCGAGATAATAATAAAGCTGCTCAAGCAAGGCGACGGCACGGGTGCGGGCTGATGGATGAGAAAGAGGCTGAATATGCCAGGCTTGCCGAAGCGGCACTTTTCGTGTCCGGCGACGCTTTGAGCGCCGAGGATCTAGCCAAGGTTATAGGAATAGCCTCGCCAGGCGCTGTCGGCCGCATAATGGACGGGCTCATAAAAGAGTACGAGCAGAGGAACGGCGCGGTGACCGTCTCGAAGATAGGCAGCAAGTACATGATGTCCGTGAAGAGCCCGTATTCCGAGAAAGTGAGCGCTCTCGCGGGCCAGCCAGATATCTCCAACGGCGCGCTCAGGATACTCGCGTACGTCAGCAAGAACGAGCCGATATTGCAGAGCGCGATAGTAAAGTCCTTCGGCAGCTCCACCTATGACTACATGAAGGAGCTGCTCGAGAAAGAGTTCGTCTCCGCCAAGAGGGTAGGAAGGTCGAAGAGAGTGGAGACCACGCCGAAGTTCAAGGAGTACTTCGAAGTGAAGTAACAGAGCAGCTCAGGTTCAATACCAAGGATGCTCCCCTACCCTGCCGCTTTTCTCATTCGAATACAATGCGGCAGCAAACAGGAACGAAGATAGCCTGTTCATGTAACTTCTGACGCTGTCACTGATTTTTGCATCTTTTGCCGCCCTTATAACTGAGCGCTCCGCTCTGCGCGACAGCGCTCTCGAGTAATGCAGATGCGCGCCGAGCTCGCTTCCTCCAGGAAGCACGAATCCCTTCAGCTCGGGTATCTCCTTGCCGAGCCTTGAAGTGTACTCTTCAAGCTTATCCACACTTTTCTGGTCGATGGAACTGAGGCCTTTTATGCTGCTGGGCTTCCCAAACGACGCTATCTCAGCAGAGATTATGAAAAGGTCATTCTGCACTTCCTTTAGCATATCAGTAAGACTCTTGTGCCTGCACAGCGATACTGCCATACCTACACTGCTGTTCAGTTCGTCGAGGTCGCCGATCGCATCCATCATTGTGCTATCCTTGTCAACCCTCGTGCCGCCCAGCGTGCCGGTCTTGCCGTCATCTCCCTTTCCCGTATAAAAAACAGTCATAAACCCACCACGAATAACACATCTCAAGAACAATTATTAAGAGTAAGTGGGGTGAGGTAGGCACTGGTTTCCATGAGCGCGCGAGTTTAGAACACAACGGTGTTCGAGGCAAAAAAGATTTGCGTCCTGCCCAGCAAGGGTTAATAAACTTTTACGCAATTAGCTATTCGCGGGCCCGTGGTCTAGTGGTAAGACGTCACTCTCACACAGTGAAGATCAGGAGTTCAATTCTCCTCGGGCCCACATCTTCAGAACTTCAGAAGGCCCATTTTGCGGCTGAACCATAAGTGGCATAATAAATAAAGACTTTGTCAATACTTCGAGAATTGACGAATTCTTAAGATCGGCCAAAAGCAACATATAAATATTGCAGCTTGCCTTTTTTCTCCGATAATCATGCCAGATACCACTAAACACGTCAAGAAAACCCAGCTGAGCGTGCAGCAGAAGGAAGCCGTTTCGGCGCAGGTGGACGATGCGGAGAAGCAGGCGATAAAGAAATGGATGGTAGATACTGTCGGAAAGGTCAATGTCATGCTTTCCGCAAGCCTTGACAGGTTCACCTCGCCAAAGTACCTGCGGAGCCCATACCTGGGTCCCGGCTACGTATATGACGAGCGCGGCATAGAGAATGGCATACGCGAACCGGCCAAGTACATACTAAACCTCGGAGGCAAGAGGCTGAGGCCCCTGTCCGCGATCCTTGTCATGGACGCGTTCGGCGTCGATTCGAACAAGTTCCTCGAATTCGCGGTCGTGCCGGAGGTCATACACACAGGCACTCTGATACATGACGACATAGAGGACAACAGCGATAAAAGAAGGGACAAGGACACCGTCCACAAGCTGTACGGCGTTCCGAAGAGCATCAACCTGGGCTCGACAATGTTCTTCCTTCCGCTCAATGCGGTTTTCGACAGCAGGAAGCTGGACGAAAGCGTCAAGTTCAGGATGGCCAGATACATAATAAGGGACATGACCCGCCTCGGCGTTGGCCAGGCAATAGACATATCCTGGCACAACCAGGAGGTGAAGTTAGATTCGATAACAGAAGAACAGATAATGCAGTGCCTCGCCAACAAGACCGGCGCTCTTCTCGGCATATCAATGAAAATAGGCGCGGCAATAGGCGGCGCAGACGACCATACCTTAACCATCGGAGCGGACCCGGACCCGCGTGCCACTGCGCAGCTGGCCCAGTGCGCTTGCGGCCACGCGCGCACCGGCGGCCACGCCCGACACCGCCACCCGGTGCCGCCGGCGGATTTCCACCTTCACCGGTTCTTCGTGCGCGCGCCCGTTGCGGATCACAAACACCACGGTACCGATGGTGCGCAACGTGACGCTTGCGGCGGGGACGGTAATGGCCGGCTTTTGAGCCAGCAGGATGTCTGCCCGCACGGGACTGCCCGGCGTGAAGCCCGGCAACGGCGGCAGATCGGCGTAGATG
>JAKBHG010000020.1 GCA_021836925.1 Microcaldota archaeon
CCTTCTTTTCGTCCACGCCCTCGAGCCTGAAAGGCAGGGTTGCTTCCTGATGCCAGCCCTCGCCTTCCTTCACTCCCATCCCTTGTCCGGTAGAGAGATACGCCAGGTCCGCATCGCCTGACGAGTCCACAAACATCTTGCTCCCTATCCTCTTCAGTCCGTCCTTGCCATCGACATCCACGCCCATTATCATCCCGGACTCGACCGAGGCGCCGGTTACGAGGCTGTTTATGTAGACGTCTATGCCGTACTTCTTCACTATGGAGTCGAGCGAGAGCTTCATCTCGTCGGGCCTGAACGGGACGAAATTGTGGCTCTGCCCGTTCGTGCCCTTATATGCCTTGAGGTTCTCTATTACCTCGTCTGCTATGCCTCCGACTATCTTCGTCGTGCCGTCGTAAGTGTATACTCCCAGTATTGATAGGACATAGCCGCTGGTCCAATTGCCGCCGAGCATGGAGTGGCGCTCCACTATGGCAGTCCTGAGTCCGTTCTTAGCAGCGGCAAGAGCGGCTCCGACGCCGGCAGGTCCGCCTCCCACTATTACGATATCGTAATCCACCAATCAGTCACCTGAAAGCAATTGCGTGAAAAATTAGAAATTGCTTTGCATCAGTCATGTATGGTGCATCATGCCATGCAGGGTGCGTCGGCGAACAGGCAGGCCGGCATCGGTCGATTACATCGGCCTCCTGAAGTCGCCGAACCTGCGCTCGTGCTCCCTCCTGACGAAGGGCTTGGTGAACAGGTAGAAGCGCTGCGAGCCGCCCAGCTCCGAGATTATCCTGTCGACTATGAGCTTCATCGGGTCCTGCAGCAGCTGTACTCTCTGCGATATGTCCGCAAAGCTCTCGAACGGCTTTTCGTTCCTCGCCGCGAGTATCGCCTGTAGGTGCTTCTTGCCTATTCCTGGAAGCAGTTCCAATGAGTGCTCCCGTATGTTGAGCGGGCCGGTCTTGTTGAAGAACTCGACGAACCTCTGCTCCCTCTCTTTCACGATCTCGTTCAGCACTATCGGCAGCTCGCCCTTCGCGGTCTGCGTAAGATCGTCATACAATATGCGGGACTTTATCAGCGCTATCTTTTCGCGCTCCTCTGCGCCTATATACACGCGCTCCTTCGCTGCCATGCTAACGCCTGGCTTGGGTGCTGCCTCAAGAAGCGTGAACCACTCCTCGCCTATCAGCTGCGCCAGCGGTTCAGGCCTGTTAGAAAAAGACTTGCCAGTGAGCATGAAGTCAAGAACTCTTGCGTAATCCTCTTTTCTGGTTGTACCGAGCATGCCACTGACCTTCCAGATATTTTCATGCTACCCCTTTCTCCTTGAGCCCGAAGACCGCTGATACCTTCGCGACCTCCTCGTCGGTGAACGCCCTCTTCTCCCTTGATATTATCTGCCTCACTGTCGAGGCGTGCTTCGGCTCCATGTCTAGCAGCTTTATTATCGTGACTGGATCGAGAAGCTCCAGCTCCTCGAGCGCCTTCTTCAGCTTCTCGAACTTTGCCTTGTCCAGCGCTAGCTCCTCTGCGTGCTCCTTCGCTATCTGCTGCTCGTAGATGAGCTCCTGGTCCTTCTCCCTCTGCTTTATGATGTCGAAGGCCTCCTTTACCGAGGTCGGCTTCGAATCGATTACTTCCCTTCCTATCATAAATATCACTTCATTGTCTTCCTTTAGAGCGAATGCGCTGCGGCAGATATGCCTGCACCCCCTCTGCTCGTTACATATTTTTAACTACCACTATAAAAAGGTTGTGTATCGTGGTTTCTGAGACGCGCACATTCCGGCTCATTGCGCGGCCTCCGACATCTTCTCCTTCGACATGATAAATGAGAATACCTCCCTGACCCTCTCCTTGTCGGCGGAAATTCCTATGCTCTCAATGACGCCGAGCACCTCTTCCTCCGTGCTCTCTTTGCCGAGAGCCAGCAGAAAATAGTATGCATAGAGATACGGGAGATGTGTCTTGATGTCCGCTTTCATCAGAAGAGTCTCGGCGACCGTGTCCTGGCCGATTCCGACGGCAGAAAGTACCTTTGAGATGTTGCTGGTATTGATCTCCCTTCCAGCCAGGCTCAGGAATGCGCCGATATACAGGTATGGCAGAGTCTCTTTCAGATGGTCCGACACCTCAGGATCGGTTATTACCCTCTTGAACTCGGACGTCATCAGGCTCTTCTCAGAGTCCGTAAGAGCCTCTAGGATGGCACTCATCGTGTCGACCGCTATGCTGCTGTACACGCTGCTGTTTTCTCCCTCGGCAATTCCTTCGGTTCCATCCATCCAACCATTCCCCACCTTTGTGCTAATACCTATTCTGTCATGGGATATATAAAAAGTGTTGCCTCGGCTACACGTCAAAAAATTGGTATTCCTCATAACCGCATAGCCTCTGCATATGATAGAGCAAGTGTTTTAATGCTTCCACGACATTATCACGTAGTGGAATTTAGGCGGCGTGTTTTATGGAGCCAAAGGAAGCGTACCAGGCAGTACTCAAGGAAGTGAGGAAGAAGATAGCAGGCAAGGAAGAGGTCATAGAGCAGATGTTTGTTGCGATAATAGCCGACGGCAACGTGCTCCTTGAGGGGGTACCGGGAGTTGCGAAGACCACTATGACGAAGACGCTTGCAGACGTCATACAGGCCTCTTTCGGGAGGGTGCAGGGAACGCCCGACCTCGGCATAAGGGACATTGTCGGCTATACGTACGCGGACGCAGATAACAACCTGCAGCTCAAGAAGGGGCCGATATTCTCGAACATGCTTCTCATCGACGAGATGAACAGGATGCCGCCGAAGACGACGACAGCTCTCCTCGAGGCACTTGAGGAGAAGATAGTGACGATGGGCGATTCCACGCTGGATCTGCCGAAGCCGTTCATAGCGTTCGCGACGCAGAACCCGCTCAACATCGAGGGCACCGAGCAGCTGCCGAAGGTGCTCACCGACAGGTTCCTGATAAGGATAGCGGTCGGATATCCCACCGCAGAGGAGGAACAGCAGATGCTTAGGATAAAGGAAACGGAAAGCTCTGTGCAGGTGAACAAGATACTGGGCGTCGAGGACATAATAGAGATGCAGGGCAAGCTGAACACGGTCAAGATATCCGACGGCCTCATAAAGTACATAACAGACATAGTCAACGCGTCTAGGACCGACCTGCACGTCGTTATGGGAGGGAGCCCTAGGGCCGAGATAAGCTTTATGAAGTGCGCGAAGGCGAGGGCCCTCGTGCAGGGCAGGAGCGAGGTCACGGTCGACGACATAAAGGCATTGGCGAGGCCGGTGCTCAGCCACAGGATAGCGGTGAGGGCGACCGGAGGCATAGGCGTGAACGGGGTCATAGACGGCCTGATAGCGTCCGTGCCTGCACCCACGTCGTAATGGCAGAATAGGGAAATGGTGAATTTATGGTAACGTCTCGCGCGCAGAGCGCAATCGAGTATCTGACCACTTATGGATGGGCTATACTTATAATCGCTGTCGTGCTTGCGGCAATGTTCGCGCTCGGGCTGTTCAGCCCTAGCTCATACGTGAATAACGAATGCATATTCCCCGCGGAATTCAGCTGCCTCAACAGCCAGATATACTCCAACGGCACCCTAACCATCAACGTTGAACAGTCTACTTCGTCACCGATAAACGTGACGGCAATAGGCTGCAACGACCAGGGCACGCTGACAGACATGCAGGCGTATACGACACCGTTGAACGTGCAGATAGGCTCGAACGTCACGATGTCGGTGCAGTGCTACGCCAACTCGACCGCTTACTCGGGCAGTGTCGGCGGTGTATACAAGGGGGACATAATACTGAATTACACCAACCTGCAGACAGGGTTCGCGCACACGATAATAGGGACAATCGTGGCGAAGGTCCAGAGCTGAGCGGAAGAATGATGCAGGACTAGCCTTTTGCTACGCCCAGGGGCACCATCCTCGCCACTATGGCTGAGATTCCTGCACCCTCCACGCTCGCGACGACGTCGTCCACGCTCTTGTATGCCCATTCTGCCTCTTCGCTGACTAGCTTGCGGTCGCGCACCCTTATCTCTATGTCCTTGCTCTTCATCTCGCCAAGGGTCTTCGACGCAGGTATCTCCCTTATCGCCTGGTGCCTGGACATGACGCGCCCTGAGCCGTGGCAGGATGAGCCGAACGACAGCTCGTCTGATTCCTTCCTGCCTGCAAGCACGTAGCTCGCGGTGCCCATGCTTCCAGGTATTATGACCGGCTGGCCGTACTCTCTGTATATACCGGAAAGCTCCTTCCTTCCCGGGCCGAACGCCCTTGTAGCGCCCTTCCTGTGGACGAGCAGTTTCATGCGCTTGCCATCGACATCATGCTCCTCATCCTTTGCGATGTTGTGCGCAACGTCATAGAGCAGATCCATGCCGAGCGCATCTGCGCTCCTGCCGAAGACCTCGGAGAAGCTCTTCCTTATCAGGTGCATCATTATCTGCCTGTTGGCGAACGCGAAGTTGACCGCGCACTTCATCGCCTTGAGGTAGTCGTCTGCCTCCTTCGAGCCGAGGTATGCGTAGCTCAGCTCCGGATCCGCAAGCTGTATGTTGTGCGCCTTCTGGTAATCTGAGAGCACCCTTAGGTAGTCGCTGCACACCTGATGGCCGTAGCCGCGCGAACCGCTGTGAAGCATTATTACAACCTGGTCAGGCTCGAGGGCGTACGCCTTCGCAAGCCTCTCGTCCATGATGCGGTCGACCTTCTGCACTTCCAGGAAGTGGTTGCCGGCGCCGAGCGTCCCGAGCTGCCTGACGCCGCGCTTCTTCGCAAGGTCGCTTACCTTTGACGGATCTGCGCCTTCCATCGCCCCGTTCTCTTCCGTACTCTCTATGTCATCATGGGTGCCGTAGCCCTTGGATATCACGTAGCGCGCGCCCTCGATTGCCACCTTTTCGAGATCAGAGCGCGTGAATCCCAGGTTTATCTTGCTCCCGACGCCGCTCGGCACGTTGTTGAACAACGCATCCATCAGCACCTTCATCTTCGGCTTTATCTCATGCGCATTAAGATTAGTCTTTATGAGCCTGACCCCGCAATTGGAGACAACCATCGAATTAGCTATGAAGTTATGATTGTGATCGCCCATTGTCATGTCGTACACATCACCAGCGTACTTCTCCTCTTGTATACTTGCAATGCCGTCGTATATGAACCCGCTGTGCCCAAATTCCCTTTTTACGCAGAATTCGCTGAACGATTCTGAATTATACACTCTTGGATTTCCTCGCCTGCCCCATATTGTGTGTTCCACGAAAGATGTGGATACGTTTCCCATGGTAAACATTGTAAGTATTTCCTTGGAGCTGATGCCAGAATATTGCATCTCAATTATCTTTTCCCTCGTTTCTGTTAGCTCTTCGCGAAGTTCTTTCAGGTATGTGGTATATAGGGATGCAAGGCTTGCCAACCTTTCCTTTTCGGTATTGTACACATATCCGACCCTGTTGAAAAAATGAAGCATATTGTCTGTATTTGAGAGTATCGACATTCTGAATCCGACGGTCTTTCCATTGACACCCTTGTACCTGTAACCTTCAACTATCGCCGGATCGGATGTCTCAATCCCCAGAGAAAGCAGCATTTTCTTAATGTCCATCAGAAACCGAACTGCACTTTCCTGAAGCATTTCCAATTTGCTTACGCTGAACGATAGGCTCCAGATGTTCTGGTCGTTGTTGGACCTAGGCGATGAGAGTTCCGCACCGAAGTATGCTGAAAGGAAGAGCCTTTTCTGCCATGGTTCGGCATCCTTCAGCCATGCAGGAATCCCGTATTCCTTTGCACTTTTGTTTCCTACAGGGCACCCAAGCGCAGCCATGAGCACGCTGAACGCTATTGAACTGACGTGCAATGAATGCTCTTCATTCTCAAATCTTGAGACGCCATATGCTGTATTAATTGAATGCTTCCTTTTCCTGTGGTATATGGCGCATCTTACCCCGAGTTTTTCGAAATCGCCACGGATAGTCTCGAGATCTTTGGTTTTCCCGTATATCTGTATTGGGCCCACTCCGTTCTCCCTACTCGGTATCGTGCCGTCTCCCATAATCATTCCGAGCAGTTTGAGGAGGATTGGTAATTTCTTTGAACTGTACTTGATATTGCTGAGGTCGCAACCCTGTAGGAATTTGATTATCTGGACGCGTGCATTTCCATTATTTTTTATTCCAAGGCGGTCCATGATTGCTTTTAAGTCGTCTTCGGTGACTATGTACTTATTAGATGGGTAGGTGTATTCCATCCCTTCAAGGCCATACACTATTATGCTGTCGCTCATGCGCAGGTCCTTCGCCAACACCATTCCGCGTTGGGTAAGCACAGGGTGATCCTTAGTAGCGAGTATCTGCCTTCCAAGCTGGGTCTTGATTCTAAGTATCTTGCCTCTGGACGGTTTCTTCATGAAAAGTATTGGATGTGCTGATGTGGCCTCTTTCTTATCCATGTCTAGTATTCTCAATGCCTGTCCATCTACATCCTGTATACGCACAAATGTACCGTCATCACGATATATTTTGGTGTCCGGGTGTAGGCAGTTGATGTCGAAGCCGATCGCTCCAGGGGAAACAATACCGCCGTCCAGCGGAAAGGCGGCGAATCCACCCACTGGAAAGCCGTAACCCTCATGTCCATCGCTCATGACCAGCATGTGCTTCACGATCGAAGGCAAGGCTGCAGCGTTCATTGCCTGCTTGAGGGTGCGGTCCTTCTGCATCGTCTTTATTATGTTGCCGTTGGCAAATATTCTCACCGGCACGTTCATGCCTGTGCCCTCTTTGGTACCAATCTCCCACATGAAGTCATTTATCTTCTCCACTTAGATCATCTTTTTCCATTGATATTTTTTCTGTGCCCGATCGCAATTATCAGCACGGTACCTTCATCGTGCTGTATGGTGGCTATGGTTCTATAATCGCCTGCTCGCAACTTTAGCTCTTTGCCTACTTTTGACCGTAAGTTGTGCCTTCTCGTTTTTGACGCCTTTCATGACCAACAGGGTCACTATTATGCTAAGTACGGATAGGGCCAGTATGACAGTCTCGAAAACTGGCACGGTCATGACCTTCGCGAATGGCACGAGGAAGTCGATAAGGCCCATCGGCATCGCCAACATGAGGTACTTCTTTCTCCTGAGCGCCGCTGCAAGTACCACGAGTATGCCCCAGCTCGCATGCAGCAGAATTGATGATGTCCTTTCCATGGCAGAATACAGCGTGTTCGAAAGCAGGACCGGAATGTGCGGTGCGGAGAACAGCTGAGGCTGCGACGCGAGTATTGAGTTGTAAACCGCGCTTGCTGTCGCAGCATTCGCGGATGACAGCAGCGCGTATGAGACCAGAACGCTGATTATCGGCAGGACTCCGAGCATGACTCCGTTCTCCCAGAACGCGAGGCTCACGCCGTATCCGCTCGCGTCCCTTATCGTCATACCCTTATTCGACAATGCAATCCTTGCGAACACGTAGGCGAGACCTACCTCGAGGAGCATTGTCTGCAGGCCGAAATAAAGGCCGAGCGCGACGTTCGATGTGGTAACCGAAACCAGCGCTTTGTACGTCAGCTCCTGGAATATCGTTTTTGAGCCTATTGCCAGGAAGTATGCCAGCATCGCGTATGCCAGCGCGTACAGCGTCAGCCTCTTCGCCGCCTTCCAATATAGCAGCAGCACGAAGCTTATCAGCGTAGTTATTATCACTGGCAGCAGGTACAGAAGGTTTATGTTCTCCATGCTAACACAACCACTTCGCTCTAAAATAATATATTTGTGTTGGGGCTGCGCGGTTCAGTGCATGATTGCCGGCAGCAGGAGTATCGCTACAAGAAGGTCGGCAAGGACTATCAGGCCGAGCGCCATGTAGATTCTGCTCCCTTCCCTGAAGAAAGAGAGCGTTAGCGCAAACACTATCAGCACCGGTATTGAGACTAGCACGAATAGGCCGGCATATATCAGGGTTATGCCGGAGGGTTCTGCCACCGATGTGGCAAGAGTGTAGCTTGATGTGTTAAGTGCCATCGGTATGCTGCCGCGCGGATTGATTTTGACTCCGGGGGCGCCGCCGTTCGCAACTAGGAGCACGGTTCCCGTGGCGAGTAGCACCAGGCTTATCGCTATCCCGTACGTGATGAGCCTGCTAACTTTCACATACATGTCGCTCATGCGATCCCCAATCCCCTTAGAACCATCTGCACGCCAAGGACCATCACTATTGCTATGAAGATCGCCTTTATCTCCTTCCTTGGCAGCCTTGGAAGTATGTGGGCACCTATCAGCGCCCCTATTAGCACGCCTATCGCAGCCGGAGCAACTATGAGAGGCTGTATGAAGCCGTGCGCCCAGTATATGCCGCTGCTCGTTGCAGCCGTCACGCCTATCATGAAGTTGCTCGTGGTGGTCGTGACCTTTATCGGGAGGCCCATTATCAGGTCCATGCCAAGGACCTTCAGTGCTCCAGAGCCTATGCCGAGCAGCCCGGAAAGGAGGCCTGCGATGAACATCACGCCAATGGCCATGTGCCATCTCCTTCCCTCATAGTAAATCTCACGGCGCGCCGCCTCGTCATAGTACTTGCCGTTTAGGCCCAGGAGGCGGGTCGTCCAGTCCGGCCTGGCCTTGCCGTGCGCCCTTTTCCTGAACAGCCTTTCCAGCTCGAGGCTAGACGCTCCGAGCAGCACTACGCCGAATATGATAAAGATTATGCTGTCGAGGTGGGAAGAGTACATGTATACTGCGAGAAGGGATCCTGTTATCGCACCCAGGGTGGTGCCCACGCTCAGCGACAGGCCTATGCGCATGTTTGCCATGCGGCTCTTGACGTACTGGCTGGCAGATCCTGTGGAAGTCGCGATCGTGGATATCAGGCTGGCTCCCGTAGCATAATACAGAGGGAAGCCCAGGTAAATAGAGAGCAGAGGTACTATGACGGCCCCGCCACCCAGGCCTGAAAGAGAGCCGAACAGCCCCCCAAGAATGCCCGCCACGAATATTATCAGGAGCAACTCGATTATGCCAACACCATGCAAAGGTTCGCCCTTGCCGGGATTTGAACCCGGATCACAGGCTCCGCAAGCCCGCGTTCTATCCAAGTTATACTACAAGGGCGTATACGCGTCACA
>JAKBHG010000001.1 GCA_021836925.1 Microcaldota archaeon
AACGGGAACGCGCAGGACTACAGCGGCAACAATAACAACGGTGAGGCTATCAACGTAATCTTCACGGGCCAATGGGCAAGCGGATATAACCCGCCTTGAGAAGGAGGATCATTCCTTTATGTTGAGAGCGAATACGCTGTTGACCTTCAGGCTCAGCTTCTTCGCGATGTATGATTTCTCAGGATTGAAGAGTATTATGTATCCGTTCCACTTGTTCGTCAGATCGGTCGAGCCGCACAGCGGGCAGACATCCCCGTGGCTTATTACCATCCTGCATGCCTTGCATGCCTTCTCTTCTGGCATTCATCTCACCTGTTATGTTCTCCTCTGGCCCCTCCTTGAGCCAGATCCCTTCCTGACCATGCGCTGCTTCGGCGCAGGCATGCCTATCCACTCGACCTTGCCGAGCCCCTCGGGCTTCATCGTAAGCGCTATCTTCGAGTCCTTTATCGAATTCTTCATGCTCACCGTCGAGACCTTCGCATATACGAGATCGCCCTTCTTCAGCGACCTGCTGCCCTGCTTCGAGACAAACGCAGGTATCTTTCTGTTGAGCGATATGTACTCGCCAGCTATCTGCGAGACGTGGACCAGCCCCTCCATCGGGCCTATGCGCACAAAAGCGCCGAAGTCCACAAGGTCGGTTACCTTGCCCTCGACGATCTCGTCGACCTGGGGCATGTATGTCAGTGCGTCGAACTCCACATCATGGTGCGTGGCCGGATCGCCTGGCAGTATGGTTCCGTCGCTTATGTTCCTCACATTGAATACTACAACTATGACCCCGAAATCCTTGTCTATCTTGCCCTCGTACTTGCTTCTCAGTATCTTGACCGCGACATCCTCTATGTTCTGGTCGAAATATTCCGGACTCATCTTGAACGTGTCCTTTATGGTGTGCACCATGTACATATTATCACTTCGTGTTCCTGTTCGAGTCTTTCCCTTTTATCTCAGGAATCCGTCCCTCGAAACCTTGAAAACGGTCTTGCCGTTTTGCCTAAGCTTTCGTGCAAGTTGATCGTCATTCGTGACGACGGCGCGAACGCCGGGAGAAGATGCCTTCCTAGAAATCCAGCTATCAACATTGCCAGATACATTATCTACATTAACCTTTTTATACCCTAACATCTCCAACGACAGCCTTGCGGACGCGCCCTTCTTGCCTGCATTCGAGGATATGCCGCGCAGCTCGCGGAACACCCCCCTCGATACCAGTATGCGGCAGTTTGGGAACTTCTCCTCGACTGCCTTAAACGCGTCTTTCCTGTTGGCCGCGGCAAAGAGGATTGAGCTCGTGTCGAGTATTATGTAGTGCAAGCGGGCACCGTTTCAAAAGGGGATCATTCTTCGGCTTCGGCCCTGCTCAGCCGGCTCTCGAGCACCTGCTTCAGTATTATGGCGCTGTTGTGGGAGGTGTCAGCAGTCGCGTAAAGCAGGGTTATAGTGTCGTTCTGCCTTGCTATCCCTATCAGCTTGTCTAAGGCAGGGTTACCATCGAGCTCCTTTATGTACCTCTTCTGGAACTCGACCCATTTCTTCGGGTCATGGGAGAACCACTTTCTCAGTTCAGTGCTCGGGGCGACGTCCTTGAGCCATAGATCGACCTTGGAGCCGTCATGCCGGACACCCCTTGGCCAGAGCCTGTCAATGAGTATTCTCATGCCGTCTATTACGTCGTATTTTTCGTAGACGCGCTTGATTTTTACTTCCATTTCAATTATATAATGGCAGAAACCATTTTTAATCTTTCATTTGCAGCGAGACGGTTGACGCCGATGGGCGAACTTGATTCTATTTCATTTTTCAAGGAAAGTATTAAAAACTAATAATGCATATTTGGTAACAGCTAACGGCGACATAGGTGAAATGATGGGTATTTTCGACAGACTAGGCAAGTCTCTCGGTACAGGCAAGGATCTCGATATAGAGGAATATATGGGCTCCGCCGAGATGGAAGACGTTGACGTGATGAACGAACCTGCAGACTTCTACGTGAAGCCGATAAACCTGCAGCAGGAATCAGACCTCCAGATCATAGAGGAGGAGCTCAACAAGAAGAACATAATACTGCTCAACATAGCCGACATAGTTAAGAGGCAGCAGACCCTCAAAGCGATAATAGACAAGCTGAAAGAGCACCTCGGCAAGATAAATGGAGACATAGCCAGGATAGACCAGGACAAGATACTTATAACTCCTGCAAGGGTCAAGATAATCAAGAGCAGGAAGCCGTCAGCCTCGTCCCAGTCAAGGCCGATCTGATCCTTAATTATTTTATTTTCGGTAGACCTTCTTCTTTTTGTTTGGTTTTCTACTGCTGTGGGGAGCCGGGCTGCGGTCAGCAAGCCCCACTGAAAGGGCTTTCAGCTCCTTTCTCGTCGGAACTGACCGCTCCAGCACGTGCCTGAATCCGGATACGACCGCCTTCTTGTCCCTTATGTGCCCCTTTCCGGCAACAACCTCGCCGAATATGTTCACGGCCGCGTCTATGTCGCGATGGGTGGCCATCGCCCTGTCTATTACCGCGCCTCTGCCTTCCTCCCTTATCCTGGATATCTCGTATAGGACTATTGACAGCGCATGGGATATGTTGAGTATTGGATACTCAGGATTCGCCTCTATGCTTATCGTCGCGTCGCACATCTTGAGCTCTTCCCTGCTCAGGCCGGTCCCTTCACGCCCGAGCACAACCGCTACCTTTTTAGCGGTGCGAAGCTGCCTGGAAAACTTATCAAGGAACTCGCCCATCCCGTAGACGTTGTAGAACGATGCGTTGGTCTTGTGCCATATGCCAGTAGTGCCTATGCACAGCATGCCTTTAGCGGCATCCGCCATGCTGCTGTAGATCTTTGCCTTCTCTATCAGCTCGTGCGCGTGCTTCGAGTACTGCAGCGCCCGCTTGCCGTTGTACTTGCATTTCGGGCTGACGAGGCGGAGGTCGTCCACCCAGAAATTCTTCGCCGTCCTGGCTATGTGACCCAGGTTTATCTGGTATTCCGGTTCCACCACAATAACGACGGTCTTCGACGCAGTATCACCGTATCAGATTCAGAAGAAAAGTGCAACTATCGTAAGGAAGTTCACGAGCCCGTGCGCAAGCACGGTCGAGTAGAGCGATCCGGTCTTCTTGAACGCGTACCCCGCAATGAGGCCGAACACCAGCGCAGCCACGAACTCAGATATTGAGGCGTAGCCTGAGTGAAGTATGGCGAACAGCAGCGCGGCAGGTATTATGCCGATCCTGGGGACTAGGAATCCCCTGAACAGAGTCTCCTCAGTGAACGGCACTATGAGGAACGAGAATATGTAGAAGTATATCGGCATGCCGGCAAGCACCTTCGAGACGTTAGTCGGAAGGCTCATATGGGTTAGATATGAGAATGCACCGATGCCGAACTCCAAAGCAAGCATTGCGGCGAACAGGAGTATGCCAACCAGTATGAACCTGCCGCGGATCTTGTCCTTCGAAAGGCCTAGCTGCGAGACTATGCTACCGATGGTATTGCCCTTCGCCAGCATGTACGAGAATACCGATAGGAAGAACGCGATCTCCAGGCATATGGTCGAAAATGTGTTCGCGCTTGTAAGGCTCATCATGCCTGCTGCGTACATGTAATAAGTGGCAAACAGCGCTATGACTGATATTGCCATTGAGGCGTAGAACAAGTACCTTACCGCCGGCCTCTCCTTTTTGGCGGCTTTCTTCACCGCGGACCCGCGCCTTGAGCGGGTGCGCTTGGCCCTGCCTGCTTTGCGTGCTGTATTCCTGCGCGACGCTGCCAGCCTAACACACCTTACTCATGCTTGAACTCAGTGTAACCGCACTTTCCGCAGCTGACCCTGTTCTTGTGGTCAGCCATCCTGCTTCCGCACTTCGGGCACATCTTGCCCGGCTTGTACTCGTCGATTTTTTTCTCCTTCTCTTTCTTGTCGGCCATGTAAACGCACTTCTTATATTATCATTCTGCTTTGCCCACTTCGGCGCTCCCGTCCGCTTTCTTGCCAAGGGACTTCTCCATTCTCTTAATCGAGTACCCCGGTTCGGCCGACATGGCCTCCTTGCTCTCGTATGAGTGGGCTGTGCCTCCGCACTCCTTCATCCCGAATTCCTGCTTCAGGTTCGTTATGATGGTGCTGTCCGGCAGCAGGCTGAGCTTCTTGCACAGCTCCCTGTGCACATCCGCCTTCGATGGCGTGGACTCGAACCCCGTTATCGTGAATGATATCTCCTTCCTGTGCAGGAGCTTGTTCTCGTTCTGGCTTATTACCTTTATATCCATGTATATCACTGCCTTACATCTTCATGTCTTGTAGAATGCCTTCTTTCCCATCGTCTCCATCACTTCCACTTCTGAACCGGGCTGGAGCTTGTCCCTTATCTCCTCGTCAATCGGCAGCTCGAACACCTCGTACGACTCCATGTCCATGAGCTGCACGTTGTTTCCGGTTATCGAGACTACCTGTACCTTCTTCTTGTTTATGACTGGTGCATCCGCAGAAGCGTCGCTCGGCTTTATCAGCGTCTTCTTGCTCCCGGTGAATATGTTAAGAGCCGTGACTCTCATCTTGGCCGCACCGTGCTTTCCAGGAGCGCTCGTCTCGATCTCGACCACCCTGCAGGGCTCGTCGTCTATCAGGACATAGCCTCCTCTCTTCAGCTCCTTCATCGAAATGTGTCTCCTCTCGCCTTCCATAAAAAAACCATTCTGACTTTAGAATAGGACATGAGTTATTAGCTCGGAAAGTATATATAGCTTGACGGTAAGAACTCGCTCCTGCTCGCACATTAACAAAAATAACATGAAAAATATAAAAATAGGAAAAGGTAGGGCTCAGATGCCTTCGAGCCCTTCGATGAAGTTGTAATCAGTCTCGGCGCTCCTTGTCATCTTGATCGGATAGTCGAGCTGCGGCTTGACCCCTGTGACAACAGACATGACCCTTATCTGATCGTTCATCTCAGGGCTTAGCCTCGCTCCGAATATCACGTTAGCGTTGTCATCAAGATGCTCGGTGACTCCTGCGCCGACCTTTGTAACCTCATCTATGGTTAGGGAGGTGCCTCCTGCTATGTGCACCAGTGCACTCTTCGCCCCGGACATGTCAACATTGAGCAGCGGGTGCTTGACCGTGGAGTTTATCACGTTGTTTATCTTTTCGCTCCCGGATCCGAAGCCTATGTTTATCATCGCTATGCCAGAGTCCCTTACCACCGTTCCTAGGTCTGAGAAATCTATGTTTATCAGGCTCGGGAATTTTATCGCGTCGGCTATTCCCTTCACTGCGTTCGATGCGACGTTGTCCACCAACTCGAAAGACTTGTCTATCGAAAGGTTGGGTGCGTAGCTCAACAGGCGATCGTTCTCTATCAGTATGACGCTGTCTGCGCTCTTTGAGAGCCTGTCTAGGCTCCAGTCAGCCTTCACCTTCCTGCTCCTTTCCAGCGAAAACGGGTATGTGGCGAACGCCACGACCAGCGCACCGCTTTCCTTTGCCATCTCAGCTACGACAGGTCCGGCTCCGCCTCCTGTGCCTCCGCCGAGGCCCACTGCCATGAATATGAGGTTGTAGCCGTTGATCGCGTCTGCTATCTCAGCCCTGCTCACGTCGGCAGCCCTTGCTGCCACTTCTGGAAATCCGCCGGCACCCATGCCGCGCGTGACGTCCTTGCCGATAAGCAGCTTCTTGTCAGCCCCTATCATGCTCAGATGCTTTGCATCCGTGTTTATCGCTATGGTCGAGGCACTTTTGATGCCCTGTGAGTGCATGCGGTTGATCAGGTTGCTGCCCGCTCCGCCGACTCCTACCACTGCCGCCTTTACTGAGAAATCCTCATAGTCTGCATAGTTCTCCATATTGCCACCCTTTGAACAGTAAACAATGAAAGGGGTAAAATGCTGAAAGGCTTTTCAGCCTATCAGCTCAAGGTCGTTGTATGGGGCATTGCTGGCGGATCTCTCTTCGAGCTTGCCAACGATGCTTGCTCCCTTCACGCCGGTCACTATTGCCACGATCTCTATCTTGTCATCGTAGCCCTGTATGATTCTGGCGCCCCACTTCACGTTCGCCTTCGGGTCCATCTGGTCGGTTATCATCTCTCCCGCGGATATCGCGTCGCCTATTGAAAGCGATGATCCGCCGGTTATGTGTATCAGAGCGCCTGAAGCGCCCTCGAACGATACATCGAGCAGCCTGTTCTTTAGGACTCCATCAGCCGCAGCCGCAACCTTGTCGTTGCCCTTGCCAGTGCCGACAGATATGAAGCCGACGTCGCCGTTGCCCATGATCGACCTCACGTCAGCGAAGTCTATCGTTATCAGGCTCGGCTGCGTTATCGTCCAGACAAGGCCGCCTATCGCCTTCGCGAGTATCTCGTCAGCGAGGCCGAACGCCTGGTCCATCGGCAGGTTTGGTGCAAGCTGCACTAGCCTGTTGTTGTCGAGCAGTATTACGCTGTCGCAGTGCTTCCTGAGCTGCTGTATGCCCTCTTCGGCCTTTACCTTCCTGACCCTTTCGAGGTTGAACGGGTATGTGGCCATCGCGACGACTATCGCACCCTGCTCCTTGGCGATCTGGGCGATCACTGGCGCAGATCCTGTTCCAGTTCCGCCTCCCTCTCCAACGCATAGGAACACGAGCTGAGCCGTTGCGAGTTCCTGCTCTATGAGCTGCCTGTCAACTTCGGCCGCCTTTCGCCCGACTGGCGGGTCGCCTCCGGCGCCGAGACCCTTCGTTATGCTCTTGCCGATGAGGACCTTTCTGACTCTATCGTCTATAATCTTGAATTGCTGAGCATCAGTGTTCACGCCTATGAACTCGGTGCCCTTCACGCCGGCCTTGACCAGCCTGTTCACCATGTTGCATCCAGCACCGCCGGCACCGACCGTGACAATCTTCACATGGTCGGAACCATACTGACTGATGTCGTCCTTACTCTGCCCCAATACGTCGCTCATGAGATCGCTCATACCAATCGCCGATTAATAATGATTAAGGAATATTTAAAAAGCTATGTTGGCGTTCTCTAATAGAAATACACACGGAGATTATGCGGCAGCACACTCTTCCCAAAGGCAAACTTTTGTTTACCTAAGTAGAATTATTTTATTGCGGTAAAACAATTTTTATTGTAATATACTAAAGTGTATGTGATTCAGTGTATGAGTTTGCTCTTGTCGCGCCTCTTCGCTATCTCCTCATCGCTGTCATCCAGCCAGCTTTTCGGGCGCCATTTGTCGTCGTCATCCTTTTTCCTGCCCCTGGGATTTACTGCGCTCCGCTGCTCCTTGAGTCTCAACATTGCAAGGTTGTCATTGCTAATAGTATCACTTGGCCTCCACATAGCTGCTGGTTATCGTGCCGTTTGTGGACATTATGACGAACAGCGACTTTGTAGCTCCGCCTGCCGTGTAGTTTATCAGCCATGAGTTTTCAAAGGAGGCATTGAGCGGCGTGAAGTTCGCCGGGATCGCATTGTAGAAATGCGCGTGCACTGATGTCTCATTATATCCGTACGTCGATACGTAGTCCTTTATTGGCGTGTAGTTCTGCGCGTACGACTGCGCTATGGCGATATATGGCGAACCTATTACGTAGTTGTAGTAGCTGTTGAGAAGGCTGCCGACGCCATATATGCTGCAGTTGTTCGAGTACACGCTGTAGACTGTCGGTGCCAGGCCGAGCGCAGGGTAGTCGAAGCTCTCGGTGAGTATGGTCGGGCAGGGCCGCGTTGAGTTGTACACGATGTTGACTACGATGTTCCAGCTGTCGTTCTTCAGGCTGGAGCCGCTTACGTTCACCACATTTATTATTGCGGTGGGTGAGTGCGCCTTTAGGTCGTTGAGCACTATCTGCTCCGCCTGCGCCTGCGTGAGCGGCGTCTTGTATGTATATTTAAGCAGGAAGAATGCGCCAAGAACAATTCCTATGATTACAGCGGCAACCACTACTTTTCCAAAAAGGTCCATCTTTCCACGTCATGGTATATTGACAGCAAACAATTTAACTCTTTATCGGCACATAATAAGATAGGTTGAAGGAGTATAGGATAGCGCGGATATGGTGGTGATGGATGAATTTTGTAAGCGTTGACGATGTTTCTGCCGAGCAGATGCACAGGATATTTGACATTGCGGACAGGATAAAGGAAGGCAAGATGGAGGTATCGATCGAACCGAACGCTGTAATGGTGCTGCTTTTCGAGAAGCCTTCCACCAGGACGAGGGTATCGTTCGAGGCGGCGATGGCGAAGCTGGGCGGCAAATCGATATACCTTGACAGCACGACCACCCAGATATCCAGGGGTGAGAGCCTTTCCGATACTGCCAAGGTGATCAGCGGATATGCGAACTACCTCGTAGCGAGGCTGAACAGGCATTCGGACATCTTAGAGCTGGCGGCGAACGCGACCATACCGGTCATCAATGCGCTGACGGATTTGGAGCACCCGTGCCAGGCGCTGAGCGACCTTTATACGGTAAGGGATGCGAAGAAGGCACTCAAGAGGATGAGGCTGGCGTTCGTGGGCGACATAGCGGCGAACACCGCAAATTCGCTCATGCTTGCAGGTGCGAAGCTGGGCGTTGACATAGCGCTCATAGGCCCGAAGGAGTACCAGCCGAATCCGGTGTACTTCACAAAGGCGAAGGAGTACGGCAATGTAGAGGTTTACAGCGACCCGAAGGAGGGGCTGAGCGACGTGGACGTGGTGTACACCGACACGTTCGTGAGCATGGGCCAGGAAGAGGAGGCCAAGCGAAGGAAAGCGCTTTTCGCGCCGTACCAGGTTAACACTGAAATGATGAAGAACGCGAACGAGGATGCGATAGTCATGCACTGCCTGCCAGCACATAGGGGCGAGGAAATAAGCGCGGATGTGATCGATGGCCCGAGGAGCGTGGTCTGGGAGCAGGCGAAAAACAAGATGCTGATCGAGGAAGCGATAATTCTCTATCTCTCAGAAAATGAGAGCGAGTAGCGGATTTTTTATTATTTCCTTGAAATACCTAATTTGATGCAATGCAGTGCGGCGCAATATCAATCAGGCGGGCCCAGTCGGCGATGGAGTACCTGATGACGTACGGCTGGGCGATACTGATCATCGCGGTCGTCCTCGCGGCACTTTTCAGCCTCGGAGTCTTCAACACAGCAAACCTTGGACCAAGGGCGCAGCCCGGTTCATGCCATGTCTTCAGGCCTGGAGGACCAGGCACCAACACGAATGTGAACCTTGAAGGAATTTGCAACGGCGAACTGCCAGAGTATGTAGCAGGTTTCAATGGGCAAAATGCGTCTGTAAATTTGAACGTTACAAAAATTCCTATTGGCGCTTCTGCAAGAACAGTTGTTGCTTGGTTCTATGCTACGGCTCAGCCACCTAGCAGCAATCAGGACTCAATTTTTGCTTATGGGACTGCAAATTCTTGCGATCAGACTTTTTGGGTTTCTGTCACGTCCCCATCAAACACATGCGATGGGGGCCAAATTTTTATAGATAATTGGTGTACCTGCCAGGCTTTTCCAGGATTTACCTCATTAACAACACGAAAATGGTATTTTGTAGCGGACGAGTACAATGGCACAAATCAAATAGGTTATTTAGGCGATGGAGGCAATTTAGTCAGCGTACATACTGCCGTTAGTATAAACACAGGCAGTTCGCCTTTTTACATTGGGTATTGGACAGTCAGACAATATTTCAACGGATCTATAGCCAATGTTCAAGTCTACAACTCGTCCCTCTCATCAAACGAGATATCTTTGCTTTACCAAGAAGGAGTGGGAGGGACGCCCATAGACCTGCAGAACCTCGTGGGCTGGTGGCCCCTTAACGGGAACGCGCAGGACTACAGCGGCAACAATAACAACGGTGAGGCTACCAACGTAATCTTCACGAGTCAGTGGACGGGCGGCTACTCGGTGCCTTGACCCTATAATCAGCCGAATATCGCTCCGAAGCCGGCGTTGCCCTTGTCCTTCTCTTCCTTTATCGTTGCGAGCAGCTTCTCCTCCTGCTCCTTCGGGGCCCTCTTCACGCTCTTGAACCTCTCGGCGAACATCTTCTCCGCGCTGTCGAGGAATTCATCGGCGGCGCTTATGTAGATGTAGGACTTGCCCTGGTCAAGGCCTGATGATGCGCCGTCCCTTATGGAATACTCCTGCCTGGTGAAAATTAGGTTTGCGTACTTGTCTTCCTTAAGCTTCCTTATGAATTCGGCCCTCTTTGCCTCGCTCTCCTCGTGGGCCTTCTTCTCATCTTCGGTCATCTTGCCTTCAGGCTTGTCAGGTCCGGCGGATACCATCTCGGCGCTGAGCGCGGGATCGAACTCGAGCCTAGCCTTGAGGTCGTTGAGCTCTGAACTGTCGCATTCGTAAACCCTTTCGGCCATAGGAACCAGCCATTGAGGATTATTGCTGCTCGAGCAGCTTGGCGTTTATCGTGCCATCCCTTCCGACCCTGTTGAGCACTACTGCCTTGCCCATGTCGGTGCTTATTATCGTGCCTTTTGTTATTATGTTCAGCCTGGCAAAGTTCTTGTTGTCCCTTGACTCGAGGACGCCCTTTATCGCCATCTTCTTGTAGCCGTCCTTTGTAAGCAGGTTGACCTCTGCCGTCCTCTTGAGCTTCGTGGTCACGCTGCCTCCGCGCCTCCTTATGCTAGATATGCCCCTGCTTGCGCCGAGCTTCGTCTCTGCGGGGAAGTTCCCAATCTCACTCCTCCTCTTGTCCCTGAACTTGGCTACTTTCTTGCCGTTGCCTGCGCTCTTGGTGCTTGACCTGCCATGCATTCTTCCGCTCATCTTAATCACGCTGATGAAATACTGATAAAAACAGCATTATTAGTTTATCCCGTCCATTATTTATTCCTTACTGTGCGATATATTCTTTTGCTGCTGGACAAGGTGCTTGGATGATAAACATAGAGGATTTCCAGAAGGTAGAGCTTAAGGTCGGGAAGATACTTGAAGCCAGGGACCTGGAGGGTGCAAGGAAGCCGATGTACGTGTTGAAGGTCGACATAGGCGAGGAGAGCCCAAGGGAGATAGTGGCAGGCATAGCGGACAGGTATTCTAAGGAGGAGCTCATCGGCAGGAGCATAATTGTAGTCGCAAACCTGGAGCCGAAGAGGGTGGCGAACTTCCAGTCAAACGGGATGCTGCTCGCGGCAGAGTCCGATGGCGAACTGGCCATTCTCACCACAGACAAGGAGATTAAGCCTGGGTCCGGGATACACTGATGCGCTAATACTGAAACATATCATACTAATATCGCAAGCGGTGTTTGTTATGATGAAGACGGAGACCAATTTTGCAAACCTGATTGAAGGCAATGGGAGGTTCCTCAGGAAGAACGAGGAGTTCAGGAGGCTCAGCACGGGACAGCAGCCCGAGTACGTGGTAGTTACGTGCTCCGACTCGCGCACCGCGCCAACCATAGCGACTGATTCCGGCAAGGGCCCAGAGGGAAGCGCTGATGAAGAGCAGCGCGATAAGGAAGGTATTCGAGAGCGGTGCGCTTGAGATAAGGATCGGTCTTTACGACATAGGGACAGGGGAGCTGAAGGTTATATGAAGACTTTATATGCGAAAGTCCATGGGAACGTGCAGGGTGTCGGGTACAGGGATCTCGTAAGAAGGGCCGCGCTGCATCTCGGCATAACCGGAAGCGTGAAGAATGAGGATGACGGTTCCGTAAGCATAATCGCATCCGGCGAGGATGGAAGCCTCGATCGCTTCTTCAAGGAGATAAAGGTAGACTACCAGTATGGGCCAAGCGTATTCGACATTGAGTTCATGAACGAGAGCCCGAAACACACAGTCACTGACAGGAAAGGGAACAAAAGCTTCGAGGTCGCGAGGTAGCAGGAGGCCATTAGACCGTTACGAAGGAGTGGAAAACTTGCCGAGCGCTGCCAATTGGTCCTCAGTCATCTTCTGGAATATGGGTTTTATCTCCCTATCGGTCGCCACTGTTATGTCCCTGTCAAGCATATCGGCGCTTGGCGGATCGCTTATGCTGAAATACGAGAGTATGTTCGACGAGGCATTAGGCGCGAATGGATGGACCAGTATGCCAATGCTGTACACGATCTGGACTAGGGAATTCATCACCTGCACAAATTCCTCTTTCTTGGCCGCGTCCGACTTCATCGCCTTCGCCAGCGACCAGGGCTCCCTTTCGTTCAACATGGTATTCCCAAGCGTTGCCAACTCGACAACGGCGTAAATGGCGTCCCTCATGTTCAAAGACCCGAAGCCCTCATCATAGCCCTTTACCCTCTTTTCGATTTCTGAGCGTATGTCCTCTTTCAGCGCCTGGGCCGACCGTGGATCGTTTGACACTTTGCCGGAGAGCGCTCCTGTATTGTTCTTGTAGAGCGTCACTACCCTGTTCACAAGATTTCCTATTTTGTCATTCATTATCTTGTCGACTATTTCCTTCAGCAGATCTATGGAAAACTCGCTGTCTGCATTCTCAGGGCACATGTACATTAGCGAGAACCTCCAGTAATCAGATGGCATTATGGCGAGCGCATTCTCGAGATTCAGCCCGACTTTGCTGCTCTTCGAGAACTTCACGCTCTTCGACGTGAGATATTCGTACGCCTTCACCGAATGCGGCAGAACGTAGCCCAGGTCTGCGCCGATGAGTATGCCGGGGAATATTATCGTGTGGAACTCTATGTTTTCGTTTGCCATGAACTGTATGAGTTCGGTATCCTTCCCTTTCCAGTATTCCTGCCACTTTGCTGAATCCCACTCCTTCGTGATTCCCATATATCCTATTACGGCATCGAACCACACGTAGAAGACCAGGTCTTCGAACCCTTTCTCATTTACCTGGAACCCCCACTTCATATTCCTAGTTATGTCCCTGGGCTTTAGCCCGTTCTTTATGTTGCCGAGAGACTCGTTGATCGCATTCTTGCTCCAGTTGTTACCGCTCGCCCCCTCGATGAACCCCTTTATCTTGCCCTGCAGCTTGTCCAGTGAAATGGCGAGGTTCTTTGTCTTCTTGAATGCTATGTCGGTGCTTCCACATATCGTGCAGTGCGGGTTTATTATCTGGTCAGGTTCCAGCAGCCTGCCGCATGTATCGCACTGGTCGCCTCTGGCCTTCAACCCGTGGCAGAACGGGCACTCGCCTTCTATGAACCTGTCGGCGAGGAAGTGTTTGTCGACATTGCAGTATGCCTGGATGCTTTCTATTTCTGTGATATAGCCATTGGCCTTCAGCGCTTTGAAAAGCTCGTACACGACCTCCCTGTTCTGTTCCGTATGGGTCTTGCCGTAAAGAGTGAAGGTGCACCCCATGCCCTCGAACAGTCCCTTTATCTTCTCATGGAAACTATCCGACAGCTCTTTTGGATCCACCTTTTCCTTCAGCGCCTGCAGCTCTATCGCGGTCCCATGCTGGTCCGAGCCGCATATGAATATGGCATCCTCTCCTTTCATCTTCAGGTATTTGAAATATACGTCCGCAGGCAGCACCGACCCCACAAAGTTGCCAAGATGAGGTATGGCATACGAGTATGGGAGCGCTGACGTGACCAGCTTCTTCGGCATTTTTAGTGGCACCTTCCGCTACAAAGTTATTGTGTATAGTTTATTATTGTTTTTCCGCGAACCTCTTTTGCAATTTCTTGGCTGCGATTACTTTAATTATTGCCCGTGCTAATATATGAAAGGGGTACATACATGGCAGATGCCGTCATCGAGGCGCTGAAGCAGAAGTTCGACGACTTCCTCGAGAGCTACTACAAGGAGCAGATAGGCGACTTAGTCATAGCGTTCCCTGAATCGAAGAGCCTGAAGGTCGACATCACTGACCTGCAGAAGTTCGAGCCCGAACTGGCAAGCGAGCTCATAGAAAGGCCGGACCATGTGCTTGAGGCGGCGAACGAATCGCTCAAGGGCAAGCTGGGCGAGATGATATCGGAAGGCAACGAGGTCCATGTCAGGTTCCAGAACTTAAGCGTCAACAACCCGCTCGTCCAGGACGTCGGCGCCGATTACATCGGCAGGATGGTGTCGCTCGACACGCTTAGCGTGAAGAGGTCTGAGATAATACCGAAGGTGAAGATAGGCACGTACAAGTGCACCTACTGCGGCAATGTGATGAAGGTCAGGGTAGGCACCGATCCGGTGAGCGAGATATGCAGCCAGTGCAAGAGGAGGTCTATGAAACAGGACCCGACGGAATCGGAGTTCATAAACCTGCAGAAGATAGCAGTGCAGGACCCACTCGAGAAACTAAGGGGCAACACGCCGACATGGCAGCTCGAGGTGTGGCTCGAGGACGACCTTGTCAACACAATTATACCAGGAGACAGGATACAGATAGTGGGAGTGCTCAGGATAAGGCCGAGGAGGAACAAGCGCGGCAAGGAAGAGACTTCGATGTACACGATGTACCTCGACACGGTTTCGATTGTGCCAAGGCAGAAAGAGTTCGCCGAGATAAAGATAAGCGAGGAGGAAGAGAGGCAGATAATGGAGCTCGCAAAGGATCCGCGAGCCTTCGAGAAGATATCGGCGTCGATCGTGCCGTCGATATACGGGCATGATGAGATAAAACAGGCCGTTGTGCTGCAGCTGTTCGGCGGCACCCCAGGCAAGCTGCTCGTCGACGGCGGCGCAATAAGGAGCGACATACACATGCTGCTCATAGGCGACCCCGGAAGCGCAAAGACAAGGGTGCTGCAGTCGGTAGCGACAATGGTGCCGAAGGGGATATACGTCAGCGGAAAGTCTGTCACAGGCGGCGGAATGACCGCTGTCGCCGAAAGGGACGACTTTTCGGAAGGCGGCTGGACCCTAAAGGCAGGGGCAATGGTTTTGGGGAATGGAGGGGTCGTTTGCATTGATGAGTTTGATAAGCTGGGTGATGAAGACAGGGCCGCGCTGCACGAGGCGCTCGAATCCCAGACGATAAGCGTAGCCAAGGCAGGTATAATAGCTACGTTCAACGCGAGGACCGCGGTGCTGGCCGCAGCTAACCCGAAGTTCGGGAGGTTCGACCAGAATATGTATCCCGCGGACCAGTTTGACATACCGCCGACGCTCCTCTCGAGGTTCGACCTGATATTCCCAGTCAAGGACATAATGGATGAGGACCTTGACACGAACATAGCGAAGCACATACTGGTACAGCACGAGGCGGCTGGCGCAAGGCTTGCACAGATAAGCGAATACGAACAGGTCGAGAGGCCGCCGATCGAGAAGGAACTGCTCAGGAAGTATATCGCGTACGCGAAGACGAACATACACCCGAGGCTTGGAAAGGAGGCGGCGCTCAGGATACAGGAGTACTACGTAGAACTGAGGAAGATGGGGAAGAGACAGGGCGCAACGCCAATAACCCCTAGGCAGATAGAGGGCCTTGTCAGGCTTGCGGAGGCAAGCGCGAAGAGCAGGCTTGCGGATGCGGTGGAACTCTCTGACGCGGAAAGAGCGATAGCGCTCACGGAATTCATGTTCAAGACATTGTCGATGGACAGCTCAGGCAGGAGGGACATAGACATCATGCTTACAGGCATGCCGAAGGAGAGGGTAGACAAGCTCAACACGCTGTTGAACATAATAAAGGACCTTCAGGAGAAGGACGGCTACGCCAGCAACAAGACGCTTTATGAAGAGGCGGAGAAGGCAGGCATAACCTCGGAGATGGTCAACAAGTATGTGAAGGAGCTGGAAAGAAGCGGAGACATCTACATGCCGAAGGCAGGCATGTATAAGATTGTCAGGCACGAAGCCGAATAATGGGCTGCATTTTGCGGCGGGCGTTGGAAAGGAGTTGGTAGAGTGGAGCTTAAGAGGATAGAACACAGGCAGCTAGTACAGATAATGGCGATATTCGCGATCGTCCAGTTCGGAGGCCTTTTCCTCGCTATCGCGGCATACTCGGGAGTGACATACTCTGAGATATCGCAGGTCCAGGCGGTCAGCACAGGCTCCAGCGCGGCGCTCCTCATAATCTATATCGTGGCGTTCAGCGCGATGTTCGTCATAATAAGCAGGATATACAAGGGCAACAAGCTCTTCCTGTTCTTCGAAGCGTATATAATATTCGTAGCCTCGCTCTACATGTTCGGCATGCTTTTCAGCATACCGAGCGGCAGCGTCATGCAGTTCCTCTACGGCAGCGGCAGCCTATGGACTTACGCTGCAGGAGCTGCCATAGGGGTGCTTCTCGTATTCGCGAAGAACAAGATACCGAGGCTCAGGAACACCACGGCAATGATAGCTAGCATAGGAGTGGGTGCGATCCTTGGGATAACATTCAGCTTCACGGCGGCGCTCATATTCATGATGATACTGGCGGTGTACGATTTCATCGCGGTGTTCATAACAAAGCACATGATAACGATAGCGAATGCGGCTATCAGCATGAACCTCTCGTTCATGGTGTCGGCGAACGACATCGAGGCGGTGCCTGTCGGCATGCTGAACAAGGAGGAGTACAGTGCGTACATCAAGGCAGCGAAGGGCGACAAGGCCTGGAAGAGGATCGCGCAGAAGTTCAACATCAGGAGGTACGCGCCGGTGAGCGCCAGCGTCGGCCTCGGCACCGGCGATCTCGCCATGCCGTTGATGCTTGCGGTTTCGGCATACAAGGTTTACTTCAGCTTCACGTTCAGCATATTCATAATACTGGGCGCGCTGCTCGGCCTCTTCATCACAATGATGATACTGCGCAACTACAAGAGGGCCCTGCCGGCCATACCTCCGCTGCTCTTCGGCATACTGATCGCGATAGCAGCGTACATGGCGCTCATGCCGTTCTTCTAATCCTAGCGGCGCCGGACTTCCAGAACTTCTCTATAGCGGCGAGATAGTCAGGGGAGCTTGACAGCCCGAGGGACGACTCTATCATCGAGGAGTAGGTACGCCACCTGTACCTTTTGTCCATGAAGACGATCGTCGCCCTGTCGCTCTCGCTCCTTATGGCCCTGCCGGCCGCCTGTATGACGCGCCTCATCGCCGGTATCGTGTAGCCGTATTCGCTTCCCTTGCCGCCGAACCTCTTGTCAAGATACGATATCCTTGCGGACAGCTCCAGATCCGGGGGTGCGAGCGGTATTCCGACTATTATTATCCCCTTGATCATGTTGCCCGAGTAGTCGACGCCTTCGCTTAAGGATCCCCCCATGACGCCGAGCATCAGGCCGTTGCTCTGCCCCCTTAGGGATTCTATCATCCTTTCTGTTTCAAGGCTGCGCATCTCCCTCCTTTGGGTATCCGCCTTAAGCGTCATGTACCTCTTGACGTTCTCGAGTATTGCGAAGCTTGGAAAGAACACCGCCACATTGCCAGGTATTTTGCCGGCCGCCTTCTCCACCCTGTACGCTATGCGCTTGTACTCCTCGGCGGACCTGCTGGTGTACTTCGTGGTAACGCTGTCGTCTATCACCGCCAGCCTGTTTGAAGGCGAGAAAGGTGAAGAGTAATGCTTTGCTGTCGCCCCTGGCACGCCAAGCATGTCAGAATACATGCGCAGAGGAGTGAACGTGGCGCTCATGAACACGTTCGCGTACGCGTCTTCGAATACGTCCAGGGCCTTTGCTGGATAAAGGCAGTTTATCGAGAGCCTCAGCGTGCCGCCCTTCTTGGATATTATCCTGACGAGCGATTCGTCGGAATCGCCCCATGATTCTATGAACCTCGCTATCCTGAGAACGGCTGAACGCTTCATGCCTGTCTTCTCGAGGTATTCGAGTCCCGCCTTCTCGAGGCTCTTCGGTATCTCAGGATTCGAGGTAATGGCATCAGGCAGCATGCCTATTTCCACGAACGCGGAATCCTTCTGCTGCAGAAGCTTCTGCGCCATGGATTCGATAGAGAACCTGAGGTAGTCGAGGTCTATGCTGCTTCCTACGGCTGAAAGCTCTTTTGAGGCGAACTCGATTGTCCTTGCCGTTATGGAGCTGTTGAAGTACGAACTGGCGGCCTCGACGATGTTGTGCGCCTCGTCCCAGATTATCACGCTGTTGTGCAGCGTGTGCGACACCTTCTTCAGGAATGGCGCCTTCACGCCAGGATTGAGGATGTGCGAGTAGTCCGCTATTATGGCGTTTGCGCTCCTTGCCAGGTGCATCGACATCTCGTAGGCACACACTCCAAAGTCGTACGCTGTGCCGAGCATGCGGTTGTGGCCCAGGTATGCGCTCTCCGCTATCTCCCCTGGAATCTCGCTCCCTTTCGCGTACTCCTTGAACTGCCTGTAGTAGCTGCACTTTCCCTGCTTGACCAGGCTCTCGCACTTCTTGTAGAACATCTCCCCCTCCATCATGTTCACCGAAGGGTTCGTGCACATCTTCTGCTTGCCCACTATATCGACAAACTTGAGGTCCTTGTAGAACTGTCCCTTTATGCCGGAGAGGGCCTCGAGCGCTATGCGGTGCTGCGATATCTTAGGAGTCAGGAAGAGCACGTCGAGCCCGTTCTCCAATGCGAACGCGAGCGCTGCGCTAATCGAGGCGTCGGTCTTGCCAACGCCTGTAGGTGCATTGAGCAGTATGTCGCTCCTTGATTTCAGGGCCGAGTAGACGTCGTCCATCATGTCTTTCTGGAACGGCCTGACCTTCTCGAACCTGAAGGGATACTTCATACAGCATATATGCCATGGAAGGAATATATACCGGCGCGGCATCCTGCCGCGTTGCAGGTGTGAACGTGTATTTGCCTGCACCTGATCCCTGATCGTGCGCATTTCAAGGAGCCGTATTATGGGTTAAAAAGGTCCACATAAAATGACCGGTGCAGCAATAAAATATTGCTAATTGGGTAGCGGTGTAATATGCATGCCGTATTTACGAAACGCCTGATTTGGTTTAAATAGTTTGGCAGAGAAAGCATTCTCATGAATAGGGGTCTGGACTTCTACGTACCGATAATCGCGGTTGTCGGCGGGTTGATCGCCCTCCTCAGTGTCTTCTATTTCGCAGAGAGTTTCTCGTATGCTGTCGGATACGACCATGGCGTGATAGGCGCTATAGGCACATACAACGTCTCTAACGCAGCTAACACCGTGCTACCCGCTCTCGCGGCAACAATAAGCACGTTCAGGCTGGGCCTTTACATAGTATATGTGATGCTGTTCCTTCCGATAATCATGCTAGGAATAGGAGCGTTCTGGATGTTTGGGTCCAGCAAGGGACGCACAATGCAGATAATAATGATGACAGTAGGCCTTGTGTTCCTGCTGATGGTAACGCTGCTCGTTGAGAACTTCCATTTCTCAGGGCCGCTCGACATGGTGGCTGCCGCGTATACCGGAGCGCTGCTCTGCCTCTTATCAGGAGCATACCTTTTCTACGAAGGATATACCAAGGCGTCGGCGCCGCACTCCAAGGCAGTGAGGTCGCTTGAGATAGACCCGGCGAAGCCTTATAGCAACATGGACCTGATAGCCAAGAGGCTGTTTGGCAGCCTTTCCGGAGACGTGAAGATACTTGACATGCATTTCGACTCGAAGGCCGTTCAGAACCTGTCCATGCTGATGAGCAGGGGAAATCCGAAGTTCAGCAGGATAATGGTGCTAACTTCGAAGGACAGGGTAGGGGATTCGCTCAGGAGGGACTACAGCGAGTTCAGCGCAGAGTTGTCGAACTCCAGCATAAGCTTCGAGATAAGGATTATGAACGATCAGGACCTGGCGACACAGCACGAGAGGCTCATACTTGACGGCAGCAAAGCCTACAAGATACCGCCGTTCAATATAATAAACAGGAAGAGCGAACACATAGTTTCAGTGAACCACAAGCAGGCGGAGGAGCACTTCAACAGGCTATGGAACAGGGCTGCGAAACTGGAGAACTTCGGCAAGGGCAATAGTGGGAAGAAAGCAGAATAGCGAATTCGGGATACGAAACGTTAAACAATACATAAATACATAAGGTTGCCTAAAGGTAAGAATGTGATTCCATGAAGGCATACATGTCGTTTCTCTTTGTGTCAATCTCGCTCGCTTTGCTCGTTTCAACGGTGAGCGCGGCAGGTGGGCAGGGTTCAACAATTGGCACGGCAAGCATTCACGCGCCAGCGGTAATAATATTGAACAACAGCGGCACGCTGACCACAATAGCCCTGACAGTGACGCGCGGCACCGGCAACGTCAGTGTGATTGGACCGACCAGCGTGGCATCATCGACCCTTGGATCGGCGCAGACGGCGGCACAGTACGCAGTCAACTCCCTTGGGCTGAACATGGACAATTACAACTTCACTTACGATATAGAAGACTTCAACACCAGCGTATCGGGACCCAGTGCCGGCGCGGCCATGACGCTGCTCGCGGTGTCGGTGCTGAACCACAAGCAGATAAACAGCAACATAACGCTCACAGGCACCATATCGCAGAACGGCACAATAGGCCAGATAGGCGGCGTATATGATAAGATGAATGCTGCCGCATCCTACGGCATAAAGTACGCGTTCGTGCCTTTCGCGGTGAACGGGAGCAGCGAGAACGCTCTCTACTACCTGGTGCAGCAGACGTTCGCAATCCCCCTTGTGGAAGTGCAGAACATGACGCAGTTGGAAGCCTATGCGTTCAATACTTCATTCGACCCATACGCTCACGAGACGAATTACAGCATATACGCCAACTACCACGTCGGCAGCATACAAAATGCCAGCATAGGCTGCAGCAACAACTGCAACACGCAGGGCTTCGGCTACATAACTAACAAGACCATCGCGCTTAGCAGGTCAGAGATAGGCAGGCTCTCTTCCGACAGCAGGTTCAGCAGGCTTGCCGGCAACATGCTTGCGATGCTGAACCAGAGCGAGCAGCTCGCAGGCAAGGGATACATGTACCTTGGTGATGACATGGCGTTCATCACCTACATCGACGCATTCTATTTCAACCACAATTCAGTAAGCAGGAGCTCAGGCAAGGCTGTCCTACAGAACGTCTCGAACTACTGCTCGGCAGTATCGCAGCCGCAGCTGACACGCAGCAACTACGAGTACGTGCTCGGTGGTGAGCTGAGGCAGGCGTGGGGCACATATGCGATAAACAACACTCTCTCGAGCTACAACTCGACGCTTAACAGCGATGAGATACTTGCGAGCATAGAGATGGCCGGCGAGGCGAATGGATGGTGCACTGCAGCGCAGTACATGTACAATGCATCTCCGAGCCAGGGAAGCGCGGCGATAGCGTTCAACAGCGCGGTATTGAAGCCGGTGGCGTACAGATACCTCAGCGCCGCGTCGAATTACAGCAGCAGCATGTACTACATCACGGCAAATGATGCGTACAAGAACGGCAACTACGCGCTTGCCACTATTGATGCCGCATACGCCATAGGGCTGGACAGCGCGCCGCAGCAGAACGCGAACGCCTCGAGCATAGCGGCGTCGGCCAACTCGCTGCTCAACTCGTCCGACTACGGCGCATGGGCCGCGCAGTTCTCCAATGAGGCCAGATTCTACATCGGAGAATCATCGAACGCGAGCAATTCCAGTGCGGCCTTCACTTATGCATACTCCGCATACTCGACGGCCATGCTTGCACATGAGGTAAGCGCGGCTACGGCAGCCATAAACTCGAGCATAATCCCTGCATCGCAGGCGGAGCAGCAAAGGGGCGTTTCCAGCCTGGCAGTGCTTGCCATATCGATTACGGCGCTGGTCGTATCGCTGATAGCACTGTTCATAGCGGTGCGCTATGCAGGCAGGGCGAACGGCAAGGGCGCGGGCAGGAGAGGCCGCGCAAGAAGCGGGGCAGGACGACGAACAAGGCGAAGGAACAGATAGTGCTAAATAGCTTTACGGGGATTATAGAGACGTTAGAGTCTTTTCTCAGGTGATTTAATAGCTGACGTATTACCAGGCAAATCATGCATTTCGTGCGGAAGGCTGACTAGTGACTACACTGAGTTCAAGTGCCCGAAATGCGGCAAGGAGACGATCGTAAGGTGCCTTCACTGCAGGGAGATAGGCAACAGATATATCTGCAAGGAGTGTGGATTCGAGGGGCCGTAACATGTCAAAGGTAGTTGTGGTTTTCAAGGTGTATCCGAAGGATGACTCCTTCGACAAGGCAGTGGAAGAGATAAAGGGTATGAGCCCGAACGACGTCAAGAGCGAGGACATCGGATTCGGCATCAAGGTAATAAAGGCCTCATTCATCTACGAGGATTCCAAAGGCGGCTCATCCGAGATAGAGGAAAGGCTCAAGGAGCTGGAGAACGTCAGCGAAGTGGAGGTCGCTGAGGAGACGCTCATCTGACATTTTTCCTAGAAAGGGCTTCGCGTGCGAGTGACGCAGCATTAAATACTTTTTTTGAGTATTCTTTCTGTTACTCCCTCTTCGTGATAGCATGCTTGAGTACATAGAGCTCACCAACTGGAAGACCCATGGCAGCAGCGCGCTGAGGTTCCAGAAGGGAGTGAATGTGCTGGTAGGGCTCATGGGCGCAGGCAAGAGCTCGGTCATGGATGCGATATCCTTTGCTCTTTTTGGCACGTTTCCCGCGCTGAAGCACAAACGTGTAAAGACAAGCGACATAATAAGGAACGTCCCTGAGGAGCACGATTACGCTGAAGTAACCCTCGGCTTCAGTTCGGACGGCGACAGTTATGTTGTGAGCAGGAGGATACCGAAGAGCGGCGTGGCGAGCGCGAGGCTTTCGAAGAACGGGAAGCCGTTCCAAACGCAGCCTACAAAGGTCACCGAGGAGATAGAAGGCCTGCTGAAGATCGACTACGATACTTTCTCAAGGGCAGTATACTCGGAGCAGAACAACATGAGCTACTTCCTCGACCTCATGAAAGGCGACAGGAAGAAGCAGATCGACTCGATGCTGGGGCTCGACCATTTTACCACCGCGGAAGAGTACACGACGACGATCCTGAACAACATACGCGCGCTGATAAGCGGCGAGGAGCAGGGCCTGGCACAGTCGGACGCGGGTGCCATAAGGGAGCAACTGGAATCGTTGAGAAAGGAGAGGGCCGCACTTGCGGAGGCACAAGCGAAGCTGAAGGCCGGGGCCGACGCCGCAGGGAAGGAGATGTCTGCCGCGGAGAAAGAGCTGAATAGGATAAGGGACGACTATTCGAAGAGAAAGAAAATCGAGGAGGAGATCGCAGGCCTTTCGAGCAGAGTCGAGACGCTCGACCTGGAGATAAGGAAGATAAAGGAAGTAGGCATAGATGAGGAAGCGGTCAAAGGGGAGCTCGAGAAGGTCATGTCAGAGCAGAAGGCGGCAGAATCGAACGCGAAGCAGCTGAATGAGGACATGATAAAATGCGAGAGAGGAATCGCCAAGGCGAAGGAGGAGGGCAGAACTGCCGAGTCGAAGATGAAGAGCCGCGACGAGGCTAGGGCAAAGCTCGATGCGCTGCTGAAAGGAAGAAGCGCGGATCAGATAAGCGGTATGATGGATGCTTCCGCGAAGGAGATAAGCGGCCTGAACGAGAGGCTCGCGGCGCTCAGGAATGCAAAGGCAGAAGCGGAGAAATGGGCCGCCGAGCTCAAGAAGCATTTCGACACTTGCCCGCTTTGCGGCAACTCACTGAGCACCGAGATAAAGGAGAGGCTTGCAGCTGAGAAGGTAACAATAGTGAAGGAATCAGAGAAGGGCATTTATTCCATTTCCGCAGAGATAAAAGAGAGGGAGTCTGAGGCAAGTAGGCTGAGGAAGGAGCACAACGACGCGACCGTGCTTGAAGCGCGGCTGAAGGAATATGAAGGAGCGGACAAAGAGGCAAAGGATGCAAGGGACTCCGCGGCGAAGCTAGCTGTGGCGAAAGAAAGGATTTCTGCAAGCGTCGCAGAAGCCAACAGGCAGCTGAAGGAGATTGCCGAGAAGGTTACCGGACTCAAGCTGAAGAGGGAAAGCGCGATAAGGAAGAGGGAACACGAGGCAGAAATCGCGAAGGCGAAGGCGAAGATAGACGAGGGAAGGAAATCGCTTTCGGGCCTTGAGGCGAGCGAAGAGATCATGTCGAAAGCCCAGGAAAAGCTGAGGGGATTGAGCGCACACAGCGCTGAGATCATGGCAAAGGTCGAGGGCAATCAGAAGTACCTTTCCAGCCTGGATGGCCAGGTCGAGGACAAGGCATCCCAACTGAACGAGATAAGCAAGGCGAAGGAGAGGATCGAGAAGAGGCGTGAGCTCGTCTCCGAGATGAACAAGTTCAAGAATGCGCTGGTTGAGACCGAGGCCGGGCTTAGGGGCATGCTTGTGGGCTCGATAAACGAGATGATACACGGGCTATGGCCTGAGCTTTACCCCTACGGCGATTATGACGGGGTGAGGCTTGAGGCCATGAAGGATGACTACGTGCTGGAGGCAAGGAGGAGCGGCAACGGCAACGAGGTGTGGCTGCCGATCGACGCGATAGCCAGCGGGGGGGAGAGGAGCGTGGCCAGCCTCGCACTCAGGATAGCTATGTCGATGGTAATAGTGCCTAACCTCAGGATACTGATGCTCGATGAGCCAACGCATAATATTGATGCGGCAGGAATGGACAGGATGATATCGGTGATGACAGAGACCCTGCCGAACATCGTCGAGCAGATATTCGTGATAACCCATGATGAGGCGCTAAAGCAGATAGGCCTTGCGAAGGTCTACCTGTTCGACCGTGATAAGGGATCGAACGGTGCGACCATAGTATCGGAAGTGTAGTGCGCCGGACGCATGCGCGTCAGAGCGCGCCCAGGCCCAGGTAGTCGCCCTTGTTGTCGTTTTCTTGGCTTCCGATAACTGAGCTCCCGGTCACGCCGGTGAATATCGCTATTAGCTCTATCTTGTCGCCATAAGACTGGTCGAGCCTTGCGCCCCAAGTTACGGTTGCGCTCTTCGATAGCCTTTCCGTAAGCAGGTTGCCTATTGTGTTCGCCTCTCCCAGCGTCAGGTTCGCGCCCCCCGTTATGTGCATCAGTACGCCGGTCGCGGTCTCATAGTCGACGTCCAGAAGCTTGTTGTCGAGCGTGTTCTTCACAACGTCGTTTACCCTGTTCGGGCCATGCGCCTCGCCGACGCTTATCATGGCCAGGCCGCCGCCCTGCATCAGGTTCCTAACGTCGGCAAAGTCTAGGTTGATAAGGCTGCTTGTCGTTATCGTCTCAGTTATGCCGCGTACGGCCCTTGAGGTTATCTCGTCCGCGATCTTGAACGCCTGGTCAAGCGCCAGGTTCTTGTATACCTCTACAAGCTTTTGGTTGTCTATCACAACTAGCGTGTCCACGCTCTTCCTGAGCTCCTCTATACCCTGCTTCGCCAACCCGAGCCTTACCCTCTCGAGCGAGAACGGCACTGTGACTATGCCTATCACTATGGCGCCGTTATTCTTGCATATGTTTGCTATGACCGGCGCGGCGCCTGTACCGGTGCCACCGCCCATTCCTGCGGTTATGAATACGAGATTGAAATCCTTTAGCGCGGCGTCCAGCTCGTCCTTCGAGTACTCTGCCGCTTTTGCGCCCATCTGCGGGAATCCGCCGGCACCCATGCCGCGCGTGAGCGGCCCCCCTATGAGTATCTTCCTGACTGAAGGATCTATCCCGCTCAGGTGCCTTTGTTCGGTGTTGACAGCGATGAGCGCGGCGCCCTGCACGTTCATCCTAGTGAGCCTTTGCACGGTGTTGCTGCCGCCCCCTCCTACGCCGCAGACGCCTATCCTTGCACGAAATAGAACGCTGTCATCCTCCTGATTGGCCGCAGCGGCGTCCACTATGTCCATAAAGCCACCTTATTCTCGTAGACCAATCTCCGTTAATTTATTTAAAACGTTGCACGTATGGGCGTGCGGGCAACAACTGCCTTTTTATAGTTTTTTGTCCAAAAGTATAAACGCTGAACTCTATTCTCAGCATATATGATTCTCGAGTGTTTACAATGGCAAGACTTAGACCGGCAAGGACTTTCAGGGACTCCAATTCGCAGGCGTGGGCGAGGTACTCGCTCAGGAAGCCGAGGAAGAACTACATAAAGGCCATGCCGAGGAACCACATACAGGTTTTCAAGACAGGCACTGACAAGGGCATATTCGACTTAGTGATGACACTTAACGCGGACAGGTACATGCAGCTCAGATCCAACTCGATCGAGGCGGCGAGAGAAACCGCGAACAAGTACCTGTCGAATCTCCTGCCTGAGAACTACCTGCTTAGAGTGCTCATATACCCACACAATGTCATAAGGGAGCACAAGCTTGGCGGCTTCGCCGGAGCTGACAGAACATCAAGGGGAATGAACATGGCGTTCGGCAAGCCGATTGCAGTGGCAGCCAGGATAAAGAAGGACCAGCCCATAATGCTTGTCAAGACGACTTCGGCAAACAAGGCAGCGGCGCACGAGGCGCTCAGGAAGGCCTCGACAAAGCTGTCAGGAAAGTGCAAGATAAAGGTAGCCTGACCCTTTATTCCGCTTTATTTTATTTATTTCTTTACTTCCTATTTTCTCATGCCGGAGTTCCGGCGAAAGAAGGCAATTGCATGCGTATATTACTGCAGTTCCCTGAAGGGCTGAAGCAGGAGGCGCTGAAGCACGCGAAGAGGCTGGAAGCCGAAGGCAACGATGTTTTCATATCGGCTTCCCCTACGTACGGTGCGTGCGACCTGGCACTTGACGAGGCTAGAAACATAGGCGCGGACAAGCTCGTGCACTTTGGGCACGCGGAGTTCAACAAGGTGGACTTCAACGTCGAGTATGTAGAGTACAGCATAGACGCGCCCCTCGACATGCTTGAGAAGGCGCTCCCGCTGCTTGAGGGACGGGATGCAATAGGCGTGGTTGTCACCATACAGCAGATCCATCAGCTGCCCGTAGTGAAGGAGTTCTTCGAAAGGAACGGCAAACGCGTAGTAATAGGCAAGCCGTACGGCTTCGCGAAGAAGCAGGGACAGATACTCGGCTGCGACATAGGCAGCGCTGCCTCGATCGACAGCAAGGTCGATGCGTTCGTTTACTTTGGAGGTGGGATATTCCATCCGCTTGGGGCCGTGCTCGCGACAACCAAGCCATTCATAGCCGTTGACCCGTTCAACAGCAAGGTGGAACAGATGGATTCCTACAGGGAGACGTACGCCAAGAGGAGCAAAGGCAAGGTGCTTGCAGCACTGAAGTCGAGGCGCTTCGGCATACTTGTCAGCACGAAGAACGGGCAGCACAACATGGCACTTGGGAAGGTGCTGAAGAGGAAGGCAGAGGAGGCCGGCCTCGACGCGCAGATACTAGTGAGCAATATGGTGGACTTCGAGTCACTCAACAACATGCGCGAGTTCGATGCGTTCGTCAACACTGCATGCCCAAGGATAGCGATAGACGACATTGACAGGACGACTGCCCCGCTGCTAAGCGCGAACGAGCTGATGGACGTCATCAGGATGAAGGGAGAGCTGAGACTGAAAGACATCCCAGGATACTGATTCTACGCATGTATTTGATTTGTAGGTAGCCTGCGCTATCCAAGCAAAGCAAAACCAAAAGAAAAAGGAAAAGAAAAGATAAAGGCAACGGTTATGTTGCCTTTGCAGTCACTGTCGCTACCTGTACCTGCAGTCCCGAAGTGGTTCCCTGGGTATATACTGCGTATATGTATCCAGACCAGGAACTACCGGTTGCCACTGTTGGGCTCAGAGTTATTGAAGCAGTCGTACTCTGGCCGGAGTTGAGTCCGTTGGTTATAACAGTGTTTGAGTATCCTGTCAGCGTAGTCGTGCTGGAACCGCTAGGCACCGCATACAGCGTCAGCGCAGTCCAGTCGTTGCCGGTGCTCTGGCCGAACGTAAACGACAGGGCGCTGCTGTGCAGCAGCAGATTCGTGCACTCATATCCCGATCCCGCAACGCATGAGGTACCGAGGAATGAGGTTCCGCTAAACACTCCGAGCACGTAAAGTGCTCCGAGGACGACCGCAATGATAAGTATGGCCCAGCCATATGTCATCAGGTATTCCATGGCGCTTTGCGCCTTTCTACTGGTCATTTTAGAGTTCATCATAACTCCACCTTTCATTTTACTATACAAAAGAATATCTTTTAAACCTTCCGCAACACTAGCAGACTGTTTATCAAAGATTGTGCAATGGCAATATGTATTGCCTTCTGCCAGCATATGATTTTGGGCCGATTCAAGGAAATCGCGGCGCCCGATTCCTGCTTATGTTGTAGCAAAGTAATTTTTCCAGTTAAGATAAGCGTATTAAGATATCTTGCATTACGGAATATGTGGTTTTATGGCAGAGGAGCTTAACCCATTTAAGATAGCACAAGCACAGTTGGACGACGCGGCAGAAGTAATGGGCCTTGATAAGGAGGCGCATCAGATACTCAGGGAGCCGATGAGGACCCTTACGGTCAACATCCCCGTAAAGATGCGCAACGGCAAGGCGAAGGTGTTCCAGGGCTTCAGGGTGCAGTACAACGACGCAAGGGGGCCGACGAAGGGCGGAATAAGATTCCATCCTGCCGAGAGCATCGACACCGTGAAGGCGCTCGCAGCATGGATGACCTGGAAGACATCGCTGGCAAACATACCTTATGGAGGCGCGAAGGGCGGCATAATCTGCGACCCAAAGCAGATGAATGATGCAGAGCTTGAGGCGCTTTCGCGCGGCTACATAAGGGCGATAGGCAAGTATATCGGCCCGGAGGTCGACGTGCCGGCCCCTGACGTGTATACCACGCCGCAGATAATGGCATGGATGATGGATGAGTACAGCAACATAGTAAGGCATGGCGCCTTTGACGTGATAACTGGCAAGCCGCTTGACGTGTGGGGCTCGGAGGGAAGGAACGACTCGACGGCGATGGGCGGCATGTACGTCATGCGCGAGGCCGCGAAGAACCTGAAGATAGACCTGAAGAAGGCAAAGATTGCTGTGCAGGGCTTCGGCAATGCAGGCAAGTTTGCATACACGCTCTCGAAGCAGCTGTTCGGCTCCAAGGTCGTTGCGATAAGCGACTCCGAGGGGGCGGTATACGATCCGAAGGGACTCGACCTAGCGAAGCTCGAGAAGGCAAAAGAGGAAACAGGCAGCGTGTCCGGATACAAGGGCGGTGAGAAGATGACTAACGAGGAGCTGCTCGAATCCGACGTAGACATACTCATACCCGCTGCGATAGAGAACCAGATAACTGGCAAGAACGCCGACAAGATAAAGGCGAAACTTGTGCTGGAGCTCGCGAACGGGCCAGTGACGCCAGAAGCAGATAGGATACTGCACGAGAAGGGCATATTCGACGCACCTGACTTCCTTGTCAATTCCGGGGGAGTGATAGGCTCGTACTTCGAATGGGTGCAGAACACGCAGCATTACTACTGGACGGCCGATGAGGTGTACAGGAAACTCGACACGATAATAACGAAGTCATACCTGGATATGATGAAGACTAAGAAGGAGTATGACGGCAAGAGGAAGAAGATAACGCCGAGGACTGCAGCGTACATAATAGCCATAAGCAGGGTAGCAAGCGCAATGAAGACGAGAGGGTGGTACTGAGCCAGTTTCTTTTCACTCTTTTTTCCTCTTCCTTTTTCTCTTTTTCCCTTTTCACATCCATTTTCTGGCGTGCAATGCAGCGGAATCTCGTGGAGCAGCGATTATGCACAGAGAATGAAGAAAAGAATACGCTGGGAGCGGGAATCGAACCCGCGTAGGCCAGACGGCCAAACAGCTTAGCAGGCTGCCGCCCTTTAGTGCCTTACGGTTCCACTAGGCGATCCCAGCATGCAACGCATTTCATTTATCTATGCAAGGTATAATAACGTTCCGTGCGCGCTGACATAAACGCAGGAGCGCAAAGTGGCAGAAGCTGCCTTGCGCCATACCCTGCAAGCAGGTTGTTTGCATTTCCACTCGGCCCTGTATCTCGGAAGCATAGCGACGACACGCTTAAGGTTGCTCCTTCCGGCCTGGCCTGGTTCACATGCCACACTATCATCAGAGGCAGGACGTCAGCATTTCCATGCAAGCCCGCAGACAAGGCATGACACTTGGTCAGCATTGGCCCGCCCAAAGGGATTTGCGGTATGGAAAACCCTTAGCTTCCCGCCTATCTGCCACATATAATAAAAGCGCCCTGGTTTAAATATGTTTCACTGCGCCGAGAATGCACAAGCATTAATATTATATGCGTCTTAACATTTACCGCATAAGTAAGGTGTAGCCTTGAGCGACGGCAAAGACCAATATATAGAATTCCTAGACAGGGCATTCGAGCGCATGCCCCACCTCAGTGCGGAGTCTGTCGACTTCAAGATACCGGACGTCGAATCTATAGTACAGGGGACGAAGACGATAATAAGGAACATAGGCGTAATAGCGGATAGGGCGAGGAGGACGCCCCAAGAGATCGGGAAGTACCTCAGCCGTGAGCTCGCCGTACCAACGAGCTACGAGGACCAGAGGCTGATGATAAACGGTAGGTTCCAGAACGAGGAGCTCAACAAGCGCATGCACGCTTATTTCGACACCTATGTCATATGCAGGGAATGCCACAAGCCAGACACACACCTCGAATCCGGAGGAAGGGGGATGATGCAGCTCGTCTGCGAAGCGTGCGGCGCTAGATATGGAGTGAAGAGCTACTGATGGTGCAGCGACAATGAGGAATAATTTTGATAAAAGGAGGGGCTCGCCAGAAAACGATGAGTCCCAAAGGCTGAAGAGGCCGCAGGCCGGGGAGGTTCTTGGGACGGTGTCGAAGATAGCAGGCGCTGCGAGATTCGAGGTCAGGTGCACCGACGGGAAGGAGCGGCTCTGCTCCATACCTGGCAGGCTCAGAAGGCGATTCTGGATAAAGGAGGGCGACGTGGTCATAGTTAAACCATGGGTCGTCCAAGGCGACGAGCGCGGCGACATAATGTGGAGATACAGCCAGATGGACATAGGCAGGCTCAGGGCAGCGAAGATGATATAACATTGAGTGCTGTGTCATGCGTCTATTAGTAAATAATTTATAGCTGAGATGCGAATTATTCTTCGCCGATCGGCTACAGTTTCCAAGAGTTGGGGGTATGCAACTTACAGACATGCTTGGGGAGTCTGCGGTATTCGCCGACCGCGAAGTGCTTTCTCCGCACTACATACCGAAGAAGCTCAGGTACAGGGAGAAGGAGATAAACAGCATCGAGCGAGCGGTAGCCCCGGCGCTGAAGGGGGAGCGAGGCAGGAACCTTTTCATATACGGCAAGACAGGTACCGGAAAGACATCGTGCGCGCAGTATGTCCTCAAGGAGGTCAATGAGATACCCAATGGCAAGGCGAAGATATCATATGTGAATTGCAGGATATACAACTCGCGGTTCAGGGTGCTCAGCAAGGTGATATCCGATCACCTGCCGACGTACTCGAGAAGGGGATATGGTGCCGTAGACCTCTACGAGAGGATAGCCAGCTGGGTGGAGGAGGACAACAAGATACTCGTGATCGTGCTAGACGAGATAGACGTGGTGAGGGATCTCGATGATCTCATATACACGCTGACGAGGCTGAACGCTGACATAAGGGCAGGCGGAGTCACCATAATGGGCATATCGAACAGGGTATCGTTCAAGGAGGAGCTCGACCCGCGAAGCCTTTCCGCACTCTACGAGACCGA
>JAKBHG010000021.1 GCA_021836925.1 Microcaldota archaeon
CAAGAATATTATGAAGCATATGAGAATCATGTTCGCGCCGAGGCTGTCAGATACCACAAAGCTGCCGTATATGAACGGTATTACCATCGAAAGTGCTATGTACGCGTTGCCGACCAGCACCATGTCCTTCATCTTGTAACTGTAAAGCATCGCGAGAATCCCGAACATGAGCGCGATTACGAACGCGTACGCGTTTATGAACGCGCTTGCCGTGATGCCAATGACCAGCGTGGCACCGGTTATGTAGAGCGCCCCTCTCTTGCTTATCGCTCCGGAAACGAGCGGCCTCTCATTATGCCTGTTCTCCCTATCTGTCTCGAGATCGAAGTAATCGTTTATCGCAAAAGAGGCCATGCTCACGAAAATAGGCGTTACCATACTCATGGCTAGCACGAAGTACCCTGGCAGCCCTCCCGCTATCAGCTCCGCCGCGAGCACCGCTATCACGAGCATAAGGCTATGCTCTATCCTTGTAAGCCTCAGAAATGCAACAATCTTGTTCATGGAAGCCCTTCTCTGTTTTCTGCGCTTTTTAATGGTTTCTCCTCCTTTTTATCTCTTACATGAGCCTAAGACAGTTTTATATTAATATCTATACAACCTATAAATGATTCGATGTTCAAAAGTAAGGCTCACTCGAAGCGACAGCAGTCAGCCTTGGAATTCATAGTAACGTATGCATGGGTACTCATAATAATAGCTGTTTTCCTCGGCGTAATATTCCTCGCATCGTACCTAAACAGGCCTTCAACCTATCTGCCAGCATCTTGCAACATCCAGCCTTCGTTCCCGTGCGCGCAGAGCATACTATCATATAATTCAGTGGCCACGCCGAAATTCACCATTATTTTCACCAACGATCTAGGCACGGGCATGCTTTTCACCGCAAACTCGATGAATGTTACCGTGACTAGTGGACCAGGATCATCGGCGACCTCGCACTATCTAGGCAACTGTACGCCTACGTTCGCACCAACCGGTACGCCTGTCATATGCAGGGCAGAGATACCAAACATAACTGCGCAGAGCGGCACCGAATTCTCCACGTCTTTCGGAATAAGCTATCAGGTGTGCAGCGGTGCATCCTCATCAACGTGCGCTGCACAGTCCTATACCTCTACCGGCTCATCAGTGCAAACCCTTCAAGAGCTGTCGTACAACCTGTACCTATTGAAAGTAGTTACAAGCCCGCCGACCGGCTCTGTTTCGATTAACGGCTCAATATACCACAATTCAACCTCGATTCTGCTCAGGCAGGGCAACCACAGCTTATATGCGATACCGCCAGGCGGATACAGGTTCAATTCTTGGACGGTCAACTCGCCTTCGACGCTGCAGAACCCCAACGCGCAGAATACCATATTGGACAGCCTGGGCAACGCCACCTTAACGGCCACGTTCACGTTCATACCAGTAACAACTACCATACTGGTCTCATCTACGTCAACATCGACAACGTCCACCTCCACTTCCACGACAACCTCCACCACGACCTCCACGACAACCTCTACCACCACGTCCACTACAACCTCCACCACCACATCCACCACCACGTCCACTACAACCTCAACAACAACATCCACCACGACAACCTCCACCACCACATCCACCACCACGTCCACTACAACCTCAACAACAACATCCACCACGACAACCTCCACCACCACATCCACCACCACGTCCACTACAACCACATCCACTACGACCACTACATCAACCACTACGACCACGTCCACTACAACCACATCCACTACGACCACTACATCAACCACTACGACCACGTCCACTACAACCACATCCACTACGACCCAGTCAACCACTTCGACAACCAAGACAACATCGACTACTGTGAGCTCCGATGGAGGATGCTCGGTCTACGGCAACGCGCAGGTGTCGCTCCCCAACAGTGGGATCGCCAACGCATCAAGCATCAGGACGGGCACGGTAATACTTTCGTATAACACCAAGACAGGTAAGCTGACTCCCTCGGTAGTTGTGGCAGTATACCAGCACAACACGACAAGCCAGTACACCTTCAATGGCAACCTCAGCGTAGACAAAAATGAGATCATGTTCATAAACGGCCAGTGGCAGCCTGCAGGCTCCGCGAAGTTGGGCGACACGCTCTTCGATCCGCTGCTGAACAAAAGCGTAGAGATAACATCGATAAGCGCGAAGACGCTGCAGAGCGGCCATACGGTGTACGATTTCCTTGCCGTACCCAACAACAACTTCATTGCTGACGGCTACCTGATAGACAAGGTTACCGACACCTGCAGCTCCACAGGAGGCGCAACGTACGTGTACGGGTTGAATGGAGTAGCCACCCAAATATCAAATCTGAAGCCCGGACAGATAATACTGGGTTACAATATCAATACCAAATCGGTCGCGCCAATAGCGGTTTCAGGCATATATCCGAGGCCGACCAACAATGAGATAATAATAAACAACGGCCAACTCATAGTGGACGGTGGCGAGTACCTCGAAATAAACGGCACGATGCAGAATGCAGCCAATATGAAAGTGGGTGACACGCTGTACGACCCGCTGACCGGGCTCAACGTGCCTGTGACAGCACTCCAGGTCAAGACTGGCAAGATGGGTGCATTCAGGCTATATGACGTGATAACATCCCCAGGATACAGCTTCATAGGGAACGGTTACGTCCTCACTTGACACAAGTTACGTTTGACGTGATAAAATGGATTTACCACAAGGCCCAAGCGGCATGGATAACATACTCCAGCCGGGAAAGAGTGCATTCCCGCCAGGTCTAATGTCTGGAGCAGACCCCGGACAGGCCCCTGGACAGGGACAGAGCCCGAATTACAAGGCTGAACCGCAGCCGAAAGGGGGTGTGCACGCAAAGACGATAGTTTCTGCAGTAGTCATAGTGGCGATAATACTCGGCATAATAGCATACCTAACGATATACGGATTCAACATACCGGGCACGCCTTCGACCGCGACTACCTCAGTCTCGACATCCAGCGCTCCGACCACTATATCGACTTCGAACGCACCTGCCAATACTACGCTGCCAATAAATGCCAGCAGCATATCGAAGGTCGCGAACATACTTAGCTCCAACGCATTAATACAGATGCTGCCGAACTCCAACTCTCTCGGCATGTATTATGTGAACGATTCTCTGGGTATATTCACACAGAACCTGACCGTGAAGTACAATCTTACAAACTCGACCAACATGTACTACATATTCAACAGGGAATACGGCGTACCGTTCACCGCAAACTACCTGGAATCCAACGCGTTGGTGCCGTTGAACCAGACCATTCCTATACCTTCCAGTTATTCGAACTACACTTATCCAGTGATGTTCTTGGAACACGCATCAGTGCTCCAGAGTCCGCAGGCGGCTGTCGCAGCAGCGCTCTACCATACGGACTGCGGATGCCTCGGACCTACCGAGAAGGTGTCTATCGCAGAATCCAACTCGACGTTCAAGCTCTACCTGGCCAACGCCACGGTATATGGGATGCAGTACTACGGCGCGTTCTTCTCGTACAAGAACTTCTACGCATCGATGATAACATATGGCGTGAAGGGAAAGATGAACGACAGCTATTCGATAGCAGAGGCGAAGAATTATTACTCGCTCCTGCAGAAATAATAACTGATCCGCATGACGAACCGCAATAAGACTATAGCAGTATACATCATATCAGCGGTGCTGGTAGCCGCCGTGCTCCTCACAATCGCTTATGCCTACGGTGCGCTCCGCAGCCATCCTCTGCAGAACATCACGCTTGGGGACGTAAAGGCGTTGGTACCACAGGCCAGCTACGCGATAATGAACAGCACCAACACCAGCCTGACCGGCTATTTCAGCAGTGAGGGATACAAGAGCATCATGGTGTCGGAGTTCAATGCCTCATCAGACGTGAAGTATACGAGCTATCCGCAGTTCATAACCTCAATAATATACACGGCAAACAGCCCCTCCTCGGCGTTGAGCATAGAAAAGGACTTCCTGCTGCTTAACTTTTCCAATACTTACACGCCTAACTCACTTGCCAGCCAGTACAGCTACCAGAAGTCATTCAATTACCAGAGCGGAGGCCATAACGTCACCATGTATAATATTTATGACGTGGCGGTGTTCAACCTCTCTGCAGTATCGAAGTACTCCGAGGAGTTCCCGATATTCCAGTACACCACGCTGTTCACGTACGGCAACTATACAATCTTTGTGGCTGAGGACGGTTACAGCGGCCTGAACGGCACGATTCCGAGCCTGTTAGCAGAGAAGCTATTCTCCAGGATTGCGGCATCGAGCTGATGCGCACCGCGGACGGGGGGCTCAGACCATCCTCTTAAGCAGCTCCCCTCCTATTATCCTGCCCGCCTCTATCTCAGGCAGCACTGTCATGTAAGAGCCTGCCATGCTGAGCTTAGGTATGTTCTCGCGCTTATTCACCCTTGATATTACCTTAAGCTTGCTGTTTACTGACTTGGCCGTAACTGAGATGAGCGCGTTGTCGAGGTCCGCTTCGCCGCACGCAACAATGAACTTCGCCTTCGCGGCCCCGGCGAGCATAAACGCCTCTGCCGCGCCGGTCTTGCCTATGACTGCCAATACGCCCTGTTTGCTGAGCTCGTGCGCGTACCTGTGGCTCTCGGTTATGACTGCCATATCCTTGTATCCCGCGGCGCGCAGATCCTTGATCAGCACACCCGCAAAGCCGTTGTACGGCACAAGTATGACATGGTCCTTCATTGACCTGATCTTCCTCAGCGCGAACCTCTCCCTGAGATCTATGCTCCTTATGAATGCAAGGAACTCGGTGGCAAGGAACAAAGCTATGAATGCGAACACCACGACGTCTATCACATTGACTAGCACTATCAGCGGTTTGGTCGCGGCCGCAAACGGCAGCAGCTCCGAGTAATACACCTGCAACGAGGCCATCGCATTCCAAAGCAGCGCGATGATCGGGTTGACGCCTGCGTAGATGGTGAGTATGACGGACGTAACGTACAGTATCCCTGCCATGAATGGGAGTATGATGTATTTCCTTCTTCCGTTCTCCATATGTCACACCTTCGAGGCCACCATCTCGCCTATTTCCAGCCCCGCAAGCAGCTCGGGCACTACGCACAGGTTGGCCCCTGCATTGTGCATGCTGGCCCTCGCCGCCTCCTCCTTTGCCCTGGACACGACCTTTACGGTCTTGCTCAGGTTCCTCGCCGTTACGATACCGAGCATGTTGTCGAAGTCATTCTCGGTAGTGAACACAATCTCCTCTGCGTTGTCTATCGAAGCGCCCTTGAGTGTCAGCTTGTTTGAGAAGTCGCCCTCTATGAACGGATATCCCTTGTTCTCTATCTCCTCGATCTTCGCTTTGTCCTTGTCTACCACAACAAATCTCTTCCCCTTCGAGGCGAGCTCATCACATATCTTCTCCCCTAGGGGAGAATAGCCGCACACTATCACGTGGCCCCTCATCCGTCGGGCAGACCTGGCAACTATCCTGGACCTTATGTTAAGTCCTGTGAGTACATCCAGCAGCGAAGCTATCAGGAAGCTCACTATGATGATCTTCACCGCCCCGTCAGCCAGCGATATCGCGGACAGCACGTAGAACCCGCTGCTGAAAAGGGGAGTCGAACCGATAAGCTGCATGTCAAATCCGCCTACTCCGCCAGCATCGAATAGGGCCGAGAGCGTATAATACAATGACGCGTACGCGATATGGGACACGCTGTAAACCACCGAGAAGGAGAGGAACGCGACGGCCATGACGCTCAGTATCAGGAGAGGTACGGCTCGAGAAGCAAAACTCTCTTCAGCGTTTTCCAGCCCGTCAGCCATTCATGCACCGCTGTAGTGTATTCACTGTCCTACTATCTCCCTGATAATCTCTTTGCTCGCGGACCTCTGGGGCATCACTATGTAGTCTGCGCCCGCCTCCACGAGCTTCTCCCTGACGAACTCGTCGTTCGCCCTGGTCGCTATGAATATCTTCCTGTTGAGGTTCCTCGCGGTCAGTACCGTGAAAAGGTTCTTAGCGTCATTGTCCATCACTATCGCGATCGCCTTCGCATGCTCTATGCCTGCCTGCTTGAGTATCTTCGATTGCGTGGCGTCCCCATCCACCGCGTCATGGCCTAGTTCCATTGCCCTTTTTATCCTGTTGGGATCAAGGTCCACGACAACGAAGGGCAATCCCTTGTCGGCGAGCACCTCTATGACGTTCTGGCCAACTCCACCGTAGCCGCACACGATTACATGTCCCGACCTGCGCGGCACGCTTGTGCCGCCTGCCCGTCCCACTGCAGTATCCATCTGCTCGCCTAAATTAACCATGCATTATGAATATAAAAAACCATGCCGTTATAAGTACGGGCTTTTGCTGCGTGCACCTCCTGCAATCCAAGAGCGCGGAATGCGGAAGCGGACCCAACCAAAGTATAAGTAGCTCCACCCAGATTCGAACTGGGGTTTACAGGTTCAGAGCCTGTCGTCCTTGACCACTAGACGATGGAGCTGGCACGTATATATTGTCCAGTACGTTTTATAAATGATAAGTCCGATTGTTAGTTATGCAAGCAAGGTACAACGTGAGCCATGCACTTGAGATAAGAGACATACTTATAGCTGACGCTGTGCTGACGCTCGCGTTCACGATAACCCTCTCAGGTGGAATATTTGGCCTGGCCGGAAGTTCCTCAAAGGCTGCGTCGCTCTTCATAACTCTGCTTCCCATAGCATTCGTCGGCGTCTCGCTCAGCTTCGTACTGCATGAGATGATGCACAAGTTCGTCGCGCAGCGCTTCGGCGCCTTCGCGGCATTCAGGACCGCTACGAACGGCCTTGCCATAACGCTGATTACGAGCCTGTTCGGCTTCCTGCTCGGCATACCCGGCGCGACCGTGATATACACGAACTCGTTCACTAAGAGGCAGAACGGCCTTGTCTCACTCGCGGGTCCGCTCACCAACTTCGCGGTATTCGCCGTGTTCGCCGCGGCGCTTGTAATCTTCAATCCACCTTCGCAGAGCTACTGGGGCTTCGCGCTTGATTTCATAATGTTCATAAGCATACTGCTGGCCTTCTTCAACATGCTGCCGATATACCCGTTGGACGGCAGCAAGGTGCTCGCTTGGAACCCCGGCGTATACGCCCTGGCCATGGGCACGATATTCGTGCTGATACTCTTTACCAAGCTGATACCCATCGGCAGCATACTCTTCATGATAGTAATAGCTGTCATGCTCTCCCTGTTCTACAGGCGCATGTTCTAGCCTCTTCATTCGATACCAATCGTGAAGGTATTTAAGCGTTTATTGCTAATTAAAACTGTGTGGGCATGACTCAGTACAAACCCTCAGACGAAGGTAGAGCGGCAAATGCTGAAACCAAGACTACTATCGACTCTCTCCTCGAACTGATAAAGAGGAAGGGTAGGGTGGATCTCAACAGGGCATCCACCGAGCTTAACACCAGCCCTAATGTAATAGAGGGATGGGCGAAGGTGCTGGAGGAAGGGAAGCTGATAAGGATATCCTACGAAGTCGGACGCATGTTCATGGAGCTGCCGGAGGGGCTTACGGCAGTGGAGCAGTTCACCAAGCAGAAGGCCCAGGTCGAGATGAGCAATGCGAAGAACCTGCTCACCACCCAGACAATAAAGCTCGGCAATCTTGCCGAAGCGCTGTCCCAGCTCAAGGTGCAGTTCAGTGCAGTCGACGAGATGTACAGGAAGACGCTGCCGGATGTGCACAAGCGCATGGCCGAAATCAACTCATTGTATGATGGGGTCGAGAAGCACGCAAAGGATGTCGAGTCTTCGTACAAGGTCATAGCCTCCGATTATGAGAGGTCCGTGAAGGAAATAGACTCGATGGACAGGAAGATACAGTCGTTTCTTGACAAGAGCGCGGAGGCCGGCACTGAACTCAATCTGCCTGAAACCGCCGAGTTCAAGGCGAAGCTCGATGGTCTCGAGAAGCAGATAGAGGAGATGAGGAGGAACAAGGACAACGTGGTCCAGTCCATAAGGAAGAGCGTGGAATCGCAGCTGCATGAGCTTGAGAATTCAATAGAGCAGGACAGCAAACTGCTCACCCAGAAGCTGCTTGACGAGCGCAAGGAGCTCGACGAGGTCGAAAGGAGCGCCAGGGACCAGCTGCACACCGCGAAGGGCTTCTCTGAAATGTACAAGAAGTTCAGGGTAGAACTGGAGAAGGACCGCAGCGCGGTAGTCAAGAAGCGTGACACGTTCACGGATGCGTACGACAAGTTCAGGAAGGAGGCGGACAACGCCAACAGGCTGATGCGCGACAAGCTCAAGACCGTTGACACCACGATGAAGGCGATCAAGGATGGATATGGTGTCGTAGGTGCGTTCGATGAGCAGATGCACGGCATAGGATCGGGGATAACAACCGCATCCGACGCGATAAAGGAACTATCAGTCATGGTCGAGAAGCTGTCGAGCGACGTCAACACGGTTCTCGAATCAAAAGACATGGAAGCGGATGAGATGATGACTCTCGCCAATGAAATCAAAGCGAGGTCCACAGAGGCGGGCAATAAGATATCTGAAGTGGATACTACCCTATCAAAGGCCAGCTCAGGCCTCCAGAATGCTGGTGAGATGCTTGAAGACAATGACGCCATCAGAAAGAAAGACGTGAGCGCAGGTAGCGCCATGTCATCAGTGCCGGAGCAGGACGCGCATCAGCCGGCCAGCGGCGGCAAGCCGCCTTCAGCAGCTAATAAGAAGCAGAAGAAAAAGGGAGATGAGGAAACGAAGTGATGAGGCGCTGATGGATGCCCGGGAACGATGAAAAGGTGAGCGATGGAGTCATGTCCGCGGGAGCCACAGGCAAGCTGCTCGACAGCTATACCCTTGACGTGCACGGCTTG
>JAKBHG010000022.1:0-5655 GCA_021836925.1 Microcaldota archaeon
TCTCATAGCTTTTGGCTTTCTCGATGGTGAGCTTGCCGGACGCAATCAGGTCGTCTATGTCGTCGAAACTCGAGAATACCTCCTTGGCATTCCTGATTATGTCCTCGGGCTCCTCCTCGAACGATATGAGCGCGGACGGCGTGCCGCTCTTTGCATTTTTATAGAGTATCTCGAATGATAGCAGGGTCTTGCCCGCTCCAGGACCGCCAGCGAGGATAACCTGCTCGTTCTCCGGTATGCCACCGTAGAGCAGCTTGTCCATGCCCTCTATGCCAGTGCTTATCTTCTTGACGATACTGCCACCATTAGACTTTCCCGCCATCATACCCACTTCTCATTCTTTATCTTCAATTCAAACTTATAAACTTTCCGAATATCGGCGGCCGGGTGTTTTGGCGCGTGATAGACATTTGTCTAATTTTTATACGTTTTGCATGCAAATCGCGTGCGCAGTTCGTTACATAACGCTTTTATTTTATTGAGTAGCATTATGTGTGCTTTGCTGTGGGGGCAGCGGGCCGCACATGGCGCATGACCTGAATGAAATACAATGGTAATGCAGTGAACAAGAGAATAGTGCTTATCGGCATAGTGCTCATAGTGCTCGGCATAATAGCCGCGATTATAGCCTCATCGACGTTCAGCAACAGCATACAGTTGCTCGCGGGCCAGCTGCTCAGGAACGCGACAATACATTCTGCGCAGCAAAACTACGCATATCTGCCGATAAACGTCACCAACGCTTCTCAGATATACGTACTCGCGGAGCTTAACAAAAGCTCCAATTTCTACGTGTTCAACGGCAGCGCCTTCGGCGTTTGGGTTTCTGCGGTAAAGAACGCTACGAACGCATCGGGCATCAGGACTGCGGTTTCGCTCGAAGGCAAAGGGGCGTATTTCATAGCGGAGAACTCGACGTTCGTGGATACAGCCTCTTCCGTCGCCCCGAATTCCACTGAGAATATAGTGTACGCGGCGTCAAACGCTGTAGAACCTGCAGGCACGTACTATGCCGTTTCGGACAACACGAACGGAAGTGCGTCTGCCAACAACGGCACAGTCCTCACGAAGCTCGTGTATTACATGCCAGGCACAATAAGCAGCAACACGCTCGCGGAGTACAGCGGCCCGGGGGATACGGTGCTGGCAAGCAGCATTGCCTTCCTGGCGCTGGTGATAGCAGGCATAATACTTGTCATATATGGAGTATGGAAGAAACCTAAACCAGATGTGGTGCCTGCGCAGTTCCAGGAACCGAAGAAGGATGACACACCGAACAAACCAGGCGAAAAGGCCGATGATTACATAAGCGGCCTGTATGACAGGATAGAAGGCAGGAAGGGCAAGAAGAAGGAATGAACCGTTGCAATGGTGATTTGATAGCGGAGGAGGAGAACGCGGAGGTCGATTCGCTTAAGGGGAAGATCGCTGGAGAGATAACGCTCGCAGAGAGCCCCGGCAGTGCGATGAAGAAGTGGAGGGAGTTCTTCGGCATAAGCCAGGTCGACCTAGCCCGCCGCATAAAGATATCTGCTTCGACTATAAGCGACTATGAGAGCAACCGCAGGCTCAGCCCCGGCGTGGGCGTGATAAAGAGATTTGTGGACAAGCTCTTCGAGCTCGATGCGGAGAACGGCGGCGCGGTGGTGCAGGGCCTGGTCAAGTTCTCCGGCGAACCAAAGCGCAAAGGCGAAGGCAAGGTCTTCTATTCGGTCCACGACTTCAGCGTCCCGATAAGCGGCGCAGACCTCAACAGGATAATAGACGGCAAGATAGTGGTAAACCCGTCCCTTCTCGATTCGGTGAAGGTGTTCGGCTATACGCGAATGGACAGCCTGAAGGTAATACTGGAGATGGACCCGGCAGAGTACCCTAAGCTGTTCGGCTCTACAACCGAGCGCGCGTTCGTGTTCGAGAACGTTAGCAGCGGCAGGTCCCCTATGGTGGTAATACGCGTGGCCCCCATAAAGCCGAAGATCGTAGTGATACACAACGTGTCCAGCCTGGACAAGCTCGCGATAAAGATCGCACAGGTCGAGAGAATACCTGTCCTCACGACGAAGCTGTCATTGGAGGAGGTATACAACCGGCTCAACAAGATATGATTGTGATTCATGGAGTGGAGTAGCCGTTCAACCATTGGCTGGTGAACGTGAGGCCTCCGCTTATCTGGCCGTTGTTGTTATTTCCCGAATAATCCTGCACGTTGCCGTTGAGGGGCCACCAGCCCATCAGGTTCTGAGGGTCGATTGGAGCACCGCCTATGCCTTCATGGTAAATTGCGCCTAATTCGTTAGAGGATAGTGTAGTGTTATAGATCTGGACATTGGAGATATAGCCATTGAACATTGCACCTTGGCTCTCGAATTCGCCGATGTCTATCTCGTTGGCGGATAAGGTGTTCTCCGAACCGAACGAGATTGAGTTTACCTGACCATCCACATACACGCTTAAGGTATTTGAAGTCTGATTGGTGGATGCCGCCGCGAAATACCATGTGTTCGGAGAGATGCATGTTGCAGAATTGACAGCAGGATTTTGAGATGTTGGACTAATGGCGCTCATGCATGCCTGGATATGGCAGTCGCCATTGGGAAACATGGACAGCGCACCGCACGGATTGGCAGGATTGAACCCTACTATACCTGCATTGTTAGTCGGAATGGTCGGTAAATATACCCACGCAGTCAAGGTAAGGGAATTCCTTGCAGATATAGGAAGCGAAGTTGTTATGCGACTGGATGAACCATCAAAACTTGCGACATATTAAGGTAATTCGCCGCTGCACACGCCCATCAGGTTCAAGTTCGTGTTCGTATTGGGCCCTCCAGGCCTGAAGACGTGGCATGAACCGGGCTGCGCCCTCGGACCGAGGTTTGCTGTGTTGAAGACTCCGAGACTGAAAAGCGCTGCGAGGACTACCGCAATGATTAGTATGGCCCAGCCGTACGTCATGAGATACTCCATCGCCGACTGGGATGCGAACTTTTGTCTCATTGGAGAGCCTCGTACTTCATTTACTTAGGAATTTTTTAACCTTTTCAACTCCCAGTGCGTTTATCACCCTGTCCTTGGTGAGCCACCCGCGCCTCGCAGTGCCTATCCCGTACTTGAGGAACCCATAGTCGTTCGTCGCGTGCGAATCGCTGTCTATCGAGAACTTGACCTTGTGCTTCGAGACGAGCATTATATTCGTGTCGTTCAGGTCCAGCCTTTCCGGCTGCGCATTTATCTCGAGCGCCACGCCACTCCTCTCCGCGGCGTCTGCCACCTTCTCTAGGTCGATCCTGTACGGCTCCCTCGTCATTATCTCCCTGCCGGTGGGATGGCCGAGGATGTGCACGTATCCGGACTCTACCGCCTTTATCACCCTCTTCGTCATCTCTTCCTGGCCCATGTTGAAGTTGGAGTGTACAGACGCCACGACGCAGTCCATACGCTTCAGCGTCTTCGCTGCAAGGTCGAGGCTGCCATCCTTGAGTATGTCGACCTCTGCACCTTTCAGTATTGTCAGCCTGCCGCCCAGCTTGCCGTTGACCGCATCCACCTTCTTGAAGAACGCGGAAAACTGCGCATCGTTCATCCCGTGGGCGACCCTCTCGCTCTTGGTGTGGTTGGTCGTGGCTATGTACTTGAGGCCGTGCGCGATTGCCGCATCGGCCATCTCCCCTATGGTAGCATTGCCATCGGTCTCTTTCGTATGCGTGTGAAGATCGCCCTGAAGGTCGCCATACCCGATCAGCTCCGGCAGCTCGCCTTCCTGCGCTAGCTTTATCTCGCCGCGCGCCTCCCTCATCTCAGGGGGGACCCACTGCATTCCCAACTTCCTGTATATGACATCCTCGCTCCTGCTCTCGATGAGCTTGCCCTTCCTGTCAAACAGTCCGTACTCGTTTAGCTTGTACCCTTTCTTTATAGCGATCTCCCTGACCTTTATGTTGTGGTCCTTGCTGCCGGTAAAATACTGCTGTGCTGCGCCTATGCTCTTGGGGTCTATCACCCTTAGGTCGCAGCTGAGGCCCATGTTCAGCCATACCGTGGACCTCGTCGGTCCCTTGGATATTATGCTTTGGACATCGCCCATCTTGGTGAACAGATCCATGAGCCTTTCCGGCTTGTTGGATAATGCGAGTATGTCAATATCGCCGACAGTTTCCCTCATCCTCCTCGTGGATCCGGCTATGTGCACCTCCTTTGCCAGACCGCTGTCCCGTATGATCTTCACTATGTTCTCCGCTGCAGGCATGGCTGCGCCGAGCAGGATCCTTCCCTTGCTAGCTCCGAGCAGCTTTATGCTCTTTGCTAGCTGCTCCTCGCTCCTCTCGCCGAACCCTTCCAGCCTCCTTACCTTGTGGCCGCTTATGGCCTTCTTTAGGTCGTCGACGTTCTTCACATGCAGCTTCTTATACAGCAGCACCGCGCGCTTCGCACCCATCCCCTCCAACTGCGTCAGCTGCGTGAAATCGATCGGATACTTGCGCTTCAGCTCTACATGCTTCTCGATCTTGCCGGTCTTCAGGTACTGCTCTATCTTGCCAGCTATGCCTTTCCCCACACCGGGCAGATCCATAAGGGCCTTGAGCCCGCCCTTCCCGTACACGTTTTCTATAGGTTCCTGCAGGCTTAGGATAGTCTGGGCGGCTTTCCTGTATGCCCTTACCTCAAACTTGGAGCTCTCAGTCTCTTCTATCGCAATCATGTCCGCTATCTCGTCAAAAAGCTCCGCGAGCTTCTTGTTCTCCACCCTTCACGCACCGCGGCTTGAGCCAGTATTAAAGCCCTACGTATGATATTTTATCCTTTCTTGCGCCTTATATACTGATAGGAATGCCAGAAGAGGCGGGTGAGGCAAAGGAGCTATCGGACCTCAACGAGGTCTACCTTGCCATAATATCGCGCTACAAGGAATACATCGAGGATAAGGAGAGTATATCGGTGGCTGAGCTGCCGCGGCTTGTCACTCCGAATGACGAGGCAGTCTCGCGGAAGGCCGGCGACATAAAGACAGAGTTCCAGGACTACTTCTTCGACAAGGATTTCTACGATGCAGGCATGAAGGCATTCGAGTTCGTGAAGGACAAGGTAGCGACGGTCGTCCTTCCGGTGCAGTTCTGGCTCACGCCTGGCGAGACGCTCGGCTTCATGGTCGGCGACCTGATGGACAAGAACGTGCTGCTGTGCAGCCTGCTCATAAAGCTGGGCAACCCATCAGCAAGGGTGTTCGTGGTATCAAAAGGCGGAGACAAGCGGACGTTCGTCTACTTCGAGTTCGGCGGTAAGGTGCACGCGATGGACCTTGACGACGGCACCAAGGAGTATTCCAGCAGGGATGCGATGATAGAGACCCTGAACCTTGACGACGATACTACCGCCTACGAGTTCAACGACAAGCTTTACATAGACGTTAGCTGAGATAACATCCGCACATGATAGCGCAACTATTTATATGTTTATATACATATATAGTATGGTTGGATGGCTAAACTGATCGCAATATCTGAAGAAGCATACACTAGGCTCAGAAGGCTGAAAGGAAAAGACCGCTCTTTCACAAAGGTAATACTAGAGCTCGTTGGAGAGAAGAGCGGTGACCTCGGCGACCTTTTTGGGGCATTGAACGTAAGTACTGAAAGACTGAACCGCATAAAGCGTGAG
>JAKBHG010000022.1:5665-8688 GCA_021836925.1 Microcaldota archaeon
AATTAACTTGTAAAATTTATTGCTTATTTAAAAGCAGAATTTGGAGGAAAGCAAAAATGATAGATAATAAGTGGGACCCATTAGAAGAGGAATTAACATCTGAAATATATATAGCAACCATAAAGCGTGAGATAAAGAAGGAGCGCGAAAACATGTTCTCAGGCAGATGAGATGGCAATCTTCGACACGAATATAATGATTGATTACTTGAGCGGCTCAAAAAAGGCCGAAAGTTTTATACTGAAATATGGAGAGGCTGAAGCTATCGGCATAACGTCTATTACTGCATATGAGCTCGTAAAGGGTATATCCGATATTGATGAAGAGCTGTTAGTAAAGCTTTTCGAGAGAGTAAGAATTTTCGACGTTACTTTGTCCGTGGCATGGACAGCAGGTAAACTGCATCGAAGCCTGAAAGCTTCTGGAAAAACACTAGGGGAGGCGGACCTGCTTATCGCTGCGACAGCTTTCGCGAACGATGAGACGCTGGTAACCCAGGATAAAGATTTCAAAAGACTTGGGACGAAGCAAGTTGTCGTGATTTGAAACTTGCCGTGGTCAGGAGTGGTCCTTGTTCTTCTTCAGGGCCTTCCTTGTCGCCTTCTTGAGCTTGCTTATCTTTACCTTTCGGTACGCCCTTCCGACCTTCCTCTTTGATTTCTTTCCGTTCTTCATCAGAATCACTTGTGATTAGTGTCATTCTACCGTTATGTTTATTGTCCTTGCCGCGAGAGGCTTGGACCTGTTCATCCTTATTTCGAGTATGCCGTTCCTGTAATGCGCCTTTGCACTGGCCGGGTTAACGTCATGCGGCAATGCGACGGTCTGCGTAGCCTGCGCGACGCGTGTGGCCGAGCGCACGCTTACCTGCCTGTTTCCTACGCTCAATGTTATGCTGTCCTTCTCTACGCCGCGCATCTCCATCGTCACAGTTATCATCTTCTGCGTTTCTGATACGTCCACCAGAGGCGCGGACTCGTGCGGGGCCGTCCTCGGCTGCGGCGGGGCCTGATAGTGGTACGGCGGCTGCGGCATCTGCGGCATCTGCCCCTTGGGTACCTTCACCCTTTCTATTATCGGCACGCCGTCCTTGTCTATCTTTATGTTGAACCCGTACGGTACACCGTTAGGATTGTCTGTGGAAAGCGACTTCATCATGTCCTTGACCGCGCGCGATACGAACTTTGAGAGCTTCTCGAACTCCTCTGGGCTAAGCGCACCGTCAGGACCTATAGAGATATCGTTCATGTTGTCATCAGCCATTCTACCCACCCTGCACAACAATTTATTGCGTGCATTTATAAAAAACTATTGCAGGCACAATGTTAAACGGCGTATATGAAATGGTTTCCATGTCACTTCATCCATTTGCCTATGCCCGACTGCCTGGCCTCGCTGGTGATGGAGACTATCTTGTCAGCATACTTGCCGACCCGGTCTTCCGAGAACTCGTGCTCCGCGCACATTAGGCGCATTATGTCTTCCTTGTTCGGCTTTATCTCCTTCATCCTGTCTATCTCATCCCTGCCAAACTCCTTCACCTCGGGCTTCATGAACATGTCCTCAAGCTCCTTCGGCTCCACCTCGAACGAGAACTGGTACTTCTCCCTTAAATAGGACGTGACCTCCTCCAGCGACTTCGACGCTTTCGCGATCTTCAGCGCGGTCTTCGGGCCCACGCCCTTCACGCCGATGTTGAAGTCGGTGCCTAGCATCATGCCTATCCATATAAGCTGCTTCCTGTCTATGCTGTTGAATGCGAGCGTGTCGTTCAGGGATGCGAGCTCCGTGTCCACGCTGACGTATATGTTCTTCTTCGGCAGCTTCCTCTTGCCGGTAATCGCCATGTTCCTCACTATACGCTCGGCCCCGAGAAGCAGGGTGTCGTAGTCCTGGCTGCCAACCGCATATACCATACCCTCCTTGCACAGGTAACTGGCCTGCGCCTCACCCTCGCTCGGGGCGCTTATGTAGGATATGCCCATCGCGTCGAGCAGCTGCTTCGAATCTGCCACTATGTGCTTCGTGACCCGCGTGGCCTGCTGGGCATAGGTTCTCGCCTCCTCTTCCCTGCCTTCCTTGACTGCCTTCTGCCAATCCTCGTACGCCTGCTCCCTCCTCTGCATGCGCGCCTGTATGGTCTTCTGCTTCAGCATAGAGGGTATGCCGTCGAACACGTATATCGGCACAACGCCGTGGTCCATCATTTCTATGGACCTGTAGAATAGTCCTGATAGATGGCTGGTGACGTTGCCCTTCGAGTCCATCAGAGGCGTGCCGTCCGGCTGCCTTATTATCGACAGGAACTGGTATAGAACGTTGTATGCGTCTATCGCTATTGTCCTGCCCCTCAGGTCGTCGAGCGTTATCTTGCGCTTCTGCACCAGCTTGCTGAGATCTACTGACATCGTACGCCCTCACAAAACATTCACTTGAGCCCAAGGAAATCGCCCAGGGACGCATTCTCCTTCCTGTCGCTCCTGATGCGTTCAGGCTGCTCCTCGTCGCCCTCGCTGAACAGTTTTATCCCGAGGGTGCGCTCCAGCTGCTTCACGGTCTTGCTGGTAGGGACGGTCTTCTCCTCCTCTATCCTGCGCAGGAACGACTCCTTCTCGTTTATCATTTCGGCAAGCACCCTCAGCGGCAGGTTCATCTTCTCCCTGGCGCGCCTTATTAACATCCCATAGCTCTGCACTATCGCCTTCTCTTCGTCAGCCTTGGGCTTCGGCCTTGCGAACTTTGGCATGCCGGGCCTCTTCTGCGGCGCGGGGCGCGCAAGTATCCTCTTGCCTTCGGCACAGACCGGGCAGGCCCTGAGCTCCGTTCCATCGACGTCAACCGTATACATGCTTGACGCACGTCTGCCGCAGATCTCGCATTCTTCCATCCAACCACCTATGGATATATAATTCTGCCACACATATTTATTACCTCTTTAGAAAATTAGAAAGTTAGTGGTTTTGTGGAGAATAGAAGATCAGATCTGCTTGTTGCACTGGTAGTAATTGCCGGGATTACCGCAC
>JAKBHG010000023.1:0-7104 GCA_021836925.1 Microcaldota archaeon
GGAGTGCATGGTGCCGGACGAGTTCTACAACCGGCTGATGGCAGCCAAGAAGGAGCGCGGCTTGCGCATCATGTCCATCCTCATCGGCGGCGTGCCGCAGGAGCTCACGCGCTGGTCAGATCGCGTCTGGGCAATCACACAACCGGATGACGAGGCCGCCGGCGAGATGTTCGCCGAGCTGATCTAAACAGAGGGGCGGGCGTCGAAGGGCGCTCGCCCTTATCTGTGAGAGGCACCCACACGGAAGGAGGATCGCATGAGCACCAAAATCTTCAACGGCTACATGCTGGGCTTCTCGGCCATGACCGACATCTGGGTCATCGACCAGTGGGCCAGCGTGTTCCGCAAGCGCATCTCCCACATGGAGGACGACCTGCGGGCGAGGCTTTTCGCCACCGTAACGGCCACGCTCGTCGATCGCATCGCCCTACTCGATGATCCGAAGCGCCTGCTGTCAATCGTGAACGGACTGACCGACGAAAACGCCAAGACGCTTTCGGATCACCGGACCCCTTTCATGGTGGCCTTTGAGCACATCGCGAACCACGAGAAGAAGATCCGGGAGACCTCAATGCGGGACCCTGACTACGACTTTGAGTGCAACGTGCAGATCCTCCATGTGCCCGGCCGGAACATCCTGTTGGCCATGCTGTTCACGGAGCAGGAAGCCTACCGCATCCTCTGGCGGAGAATGCCTCATGTGCAGGAGTACGCCTACTGGAACAGCACCGACCAGCCGTCCTACCTCACCGATGAGCAATGGGATCGCCGCCGGCGAGACTGGGACAAGGCCCTCGGCGAGGATAACCAGAAAGAGCTGTTCGAGATCAATGTGGAGAATTTGGGCCTCAGGTTCGACCAGACGGTCTCGCTTGCGAGGTTCATGGCGATGCACCAGCAGCTGCCCTTGCCATTCAAGAGGTACCAGATAGGCAAGGTATGGCGACTGGACGAACCGCAGAAGAACAGGTACAGGGAGATAACGCAGGCGGACGTGGACATAGTCGGCGGTAAGAGGGTAGTGACCGATGCAGAGGTACTCGCTGCGGCTATGACAGCATACGACAAGCTTGGAATCAGCTATATGGTGCGGATAAACGACAGGAGAATCCTCAACGGCGCACTCGCCGCGTTCGGAGTGGCTGACGACCTCCAGGTAAAGGCGATTCGCGCCATAGACAAGCTCGACAAGATTGGAAAGGATGGCGTGACCGCGGAGCTGCTCAAGCTCGGGCTGAAGGAGGAGAGCGTGGACGGCGTGATGGCGTTTATAACCAAGGAGGGCATTAATGCGGAAAAGCTGGATTACGCGGAAAGCATAGTGAACGATAAGGAGTCGGTGAAGGAGCTGCGCGAGCTGCTCGACCTCATTAGCATGTACAAGCTCAACGGCGAGATTGAGGTGGACTTCTCTACGGCGAGAGGTTTAGATTATTATACTGGTGTAGTGTTCGAGACCATGGAGAAGAAGGGCGCCATGAAGTATTCGATGGGCAGCGGCGGTAGGTACGACAACCTGATAGGGAAGTGGGCCGGGAAGGAGCTTCCTGCAGTCGGAATATCGATAGGCATCGACAGGGTCATGGATTCGCTCGGATATGAGAGCGCGCCGATCTACACTTACGCGGCCGCCTTCGTCGTGTACGTCAAGGAGGACAACTTCAAGTACGCGCTCACGGTCGCCAACGACCTAAGGGCAAAGGGGCTGAACATCGACATAAATCTTGCAGGCAAGAACCTCGCGAACCAGCTTGCATATGCTAACTCGCTTCACTTCAGCTACGCGATAATAATAGGCAATGAGGAAGAGAAGCAGGGCAAGCTCAAGCTCAGGGACCTCTCTTCGGGCAGCGAGGAGCTGCTCTCGGTCGAAGAGGCGGTCGCCAGGCTGAGGAAAGAATAACGTTTACACACGACACACGTGATTATATGGCTAAATCTGAGGTAGAAGCGGTAACGGAAGAGGCGATTGCGAAGGGAGGGGTGCTCGTCAAGATGTACTTTGACATGCAGAGCAAGGAAAAGGACCAGCTCCAGCCTCTTATGGTCGACCTGATAAACAAGCACCTCCTCAAGGAGAACGGCGTGATCTACTGCTACGGCGCAGTCGAAGAGCCACTCGAGAACAAGGGGATATTCGTGACAAGCGCAGAGGTAACCCTGCTCGTCAAAAACTTCTTCGCGCTGGTGAGCATAGCGTTCAACTACGCGCCTGCGGGTGTGGAGATAGTAAAACCGATGAAGGAGATGAAGCTCAACGTGAACGACCTTCAATCCATGCTGGTGGACCTGTCGCAGCTGTCTCTCGGCTACTCAAAGTTCATGCTGGAGCGCGTGCTTAAGCCGGAGGACCTGCAGAACATAGAGAAGCAGATAGAGAACAGGATAGAGATGGGCAAGAAGCTCATGGAGAACAAGGGACAGGGCGATAGCGACAACAAAACAGCTGAGGAAGGTAAGGGAAAGCCGTAATTACACGGCTATCTCAATCCCCTACCCCTCAAAAACAGTCTTTTTATCAAACCCTTCTTTTCCTGAGGTTTGACTTTGTACTCGACATGCCATGAAAGGCCAGGCACGTCCGTGACGATCCTTATGTTGGGATCCTCGAGAAGCTTCTGGATCGGACTCTTGTACGCATCAGTGGTTCTCCTTTCCTGCTCTGATTCCTTGTAGTTTGCCATGTTGTACATCTCCACTCACCTCTTCGCCCTGTAGTTCGTCGTCATCGACATATCGGCAATGCGGCCGAACTTCGTGCCGATGCGATTGCCAATGTAGGTAACCACATTCTGTGGCTCCATTCCATCCTTGAACCGTGTCTTCAGAAGGATCGCGTCATCTGCGCTCGCTGTCGTTATGAAGACCTCCGCGACGCTGTTCAGGCGCATGACCCTGTCGGCCAGTTCGTCGAGGTTCACCTCGTTCCTTGCACCTGCAAGGTACATCTTGAAGAACCTCTTTCCCTGGTTGGTTATGAGCAGTTGGTATTTGCCCCTACCATTCCTCTCTTCGTTTTTGCCATTGTTGTTCATCCACTCCTCCTTCAATCATTATGACTGGAATGGACCAGAAGCAGAGTATGGCCCCGGCTCAAATGGGAAATGAACCTATTGGTGGGAGAACTGAATTCGGATTTGAACTTGCACCACGCGTTGTTTCCAACCACACCCCAGTCATGATTATGATACCAGCATAGGTGGTATAAAAACGGACTGGAATCCTTAATGAAAATTTCATTAAACGAAGCAATAAAAATTGAAGTAAAATTGTACTAACGTTTAACAATTATTGCTATTCGTTTATATAAAAGCAAATATATAATAATTAAGATATTAATAAATAAATCATGAAACGTGAGAACCTTCCAGATGCCGTCAGAAAGAAGCTTGAGGCACTGGAGACTGAAACAGGCAGGAACCTGTATGTTCTCAGCGTTCACAATGATACTTACTACGTCTACTCCTCTGGAAGAGTAACAATCAAGGAAACAGGCAGGAGCAAGTACGCCGTAAAATATATTGGTAGAATAGATGGTAATGGCGAGTATCTAGCACCAAAATATACTGAAGCAACTCCTTTCACAGACCCTTTGCACATTAACAAGAAAGTTAAGGAGGCAATACGTCAGCTAAAGCATACCTACAGCAACCTCACAGTAGCGCCAAAAGATAACTTCTTTTATCTGTATGATACCGAGTTCCCAGAAGCGCCTACATTCATCGGCTCGATAGACAGGGAAGGTAATGTAACATTTGGGAAGAGTACCGTTGAGAATACTAAGGGCGGGATAGCCGGGTCCGACAGTCAGGACCTTATCATACTCAGGTGCCTGAGTATGAATGCAAAGATGCCGCTGCGTTCTATAGGTATCCTAGCAGATGTAACATCTGGCACTGTACTGAAAAGGAAGAGGGATCTGGAGAAAAGGTTCGGCATAAGGTATATTGCCGAAATTGACTTGCAGGAACTTGGATACAATAAGTACTGGTGTTTTGTGAAGTTCGACGAAGTGGTGCCAAGCATAGAGACTCTGAGGAAGGTCCTGTCAAAGGAGCCAAGGGTACAGATGGCAGCGATGGTGAAGGGAAATTATGACATTGCTATGTACTTTATAGCGAAGAATAACGATGACATAACCAACACGATATACATGCTGAGACAGGGCCCATTGAAGGACTACAAATCGTCATGGTATTTGACTCCCTACAACAATTACTACGGCTACATACCTCTACGCGACGAATTCTTTGACATTATAGAAAGGGACAAGGTATGGATCAGGGAAAGGGATGATCCCGTGAAGCCGAAGGACAAGATAACCTATTCGGAGTACGTTACCCTGAGAGAACTGAACACAAATGGGGACTCAGACTTCACCGAAATAGCAGAGAGATTCAAGCTCAAGCCTTACAATGTCCAGTATGCGTATCATGCGTTGAGAGAGAAATACAGATTCCTAAAGAGGGTAACGCTCACGATGCACAATATGCCAGCAGAATACAACGCTATACTTATCGCAAAAACACAGGACATGGCGGCATTTCAGGACACGAGAAAGAACCTCATGCTTAATGTCATAGAGGAGAAGGCACCAATAAACAAGTACACACTTGAGGGGGATATTTCATCCCCTGATAGTATTATGTTCATCGCCCCTGTCTTTTCCGGCAGCGGTCTCGCGGATCTCAAGAGGAACCTTTTGGACGCAGTCAAGGGAATAGAAGTTGAAGACATGATTGTGACAGACATAATCGTGGGGAGGCTGTGCTACAGGCTGTTCGACAACATGTATTCAAACCAGTATAAGCGCCTAGTAGAAATTTATAAACTCAAAACTTATGATAATATGATTCTGTACGATAAAGAGATATCTACAACTACTGAAGAAACAACGATAGAAGTAGATTAGACAATTAAATATATTAATAAAGTAAGTTTATCCGCCCTTTCCTTCCTTCTCAGGATCCATTGCTATACACCCAGAGTGTATTGTCTGATAAGCTTTTTAAAGGTTCTTGGGTGCAAAGCATACAAGTAGAAAGGGCTCACTTCTGCTTCAGGTGCGACGCGACCTCCTTCTTGTTTATCTTCTTGTGGGTCCTGTTGCTGCTTTTGAAGCACCTGCTAGAGCAGTAGTACCTTAGCGTGCCTGTCCTGGTCACGTACATGGTGCCTGTGCCTTTTGGTATCTCCTTTGAACAGTATGTGCATTTCATGGCAGCACCATCACTTTACCTTTATGTCCCTTGCCTCTCTGCTTGTGTCAGGAAGCCTTATCACGTCGCCTGCCTTTATCGGGCCGAGCAGGTTCCTCCTTATGATCCTGCCGCTGTCCCTGCCTTCGAGTATCCTGCATGAGACTGTGTATATCTCGCCGTATATGCCGGTCTTGACCTTCTGCTTGACCTCTATTACCTCTGCGAGGAAGCCGTTGAACGATCCCGGGCCCTGAGGCCTTCCGCCTCCTGTGGGCTGCTGCGGCGCCGCAGGTTTTGCAGGTTGATTCTCTTCAGCCATTATAACACTCTTTTGATTCTAGACTCTATGACCTTATTCTGTTTTGGACTCTGCCTCGGCCTGTGCTTCAGGCTGCGCTTCTGGAACTTCCTGTGCCTGCTCTGCAGGCTGCTCCTCCTGCTTCTCCTCGGCCTTTTCAGCCTTCTCGGCCTTCTCGGCCTTGGCCTTCTTTGGCTTCTTCTCCTTCTTCTCGGCCTTCTCAGCCTGGGCTTCGGGCTTCGCTTCCTTCTTCGGGGACGCTATGCCTGTCACCTTCGACACGACCTCCGCGATGCTCGCCTTGGCCTCGCCCTCGTTCTCGACCGCTACTGCGGCGCACGAGACGCTCATGCCTATCGACTTGCCCAGATCCGTCTTGCTCGGCACGTATGTGAACGGTATGCCCTTCTGCTCGCAGAGTATGGGTATGTGCATGACGACCTCCTGTGGTGTCACGTCAGTCGCGACAACGACGAACTTGGCCATGCCGCGTTCCACGCTCTTAGTGGCTTCGTTGGCGCCCTTCCTTATGGTGCCCTTCTGCCTTGCCTGCTGCAGGGCCTCGTAAGTCTTCTGAACGACCTCGTCTGATACCTCAAACTTCGCAAAAGTTGCCATGTTTTTCACCGTCTGTCTTAGACTTCATCCGATATAACTTAAGGTGCAAATGCACCCAAGACAATCAGCAGAATATTCATTGCTGCTCAACATATATAAATGCTTGGAAATGACGCTAGTCCGCGAAGTCCGCAGGCGTGGGAGGCTCAGGATTCTGTCCCTTCCTCGTCCTTATCTCGCGCACGATCTTCTCCTGCAATTGGGCGGGCAGCTTCTCGTAGCCTGCGAATTCCTGGGACCACAGGGCTCTCCCCTGCGTCAGGCCCCTCAGGTCATTTGAGAAACCCCTTATGACCTCCGCGACCGGCAGTTTCGCCTGTATGTTCGCTACTTCGCGCTCCTGGCTTATGTTCGTAACCTGGCCGCGCTTGCTCTGCAGCATCGTTATTACCCCTGATAGCATGTCCTGGGGTATGCTTATCGTGAAGTTCTGCTTCGGCTCGAGCAGCGCGACACCTGCCGTGAGCAGGGCCGCATATACCGCGCGCCTTATCGCAGGTATTATCTGAGCAGGACCCCTGTGCACCGGATCCTCGTGTATCGTGGCGTCCACTATGCTGATAAGTAGGCCAGTGCACTTTTCGCGCGCGAGCGGCCCGTCCTTGACTGCGCTTTCGAATCCGTCTATGAGAAGCTCCATTACCTCGTTCATGTACTGGACTCCCTTCGTGACGTCGGTGAGTATGCAATCGTTGCAGATGTCAACCACGCCTTTTGCGACGTCCCTTTCCATGCCTGCGGCGATGAGCGCCTCTATGTTCGACTTGCCCTTTGTCTTGCCCTCACGGACCTTGCCCTCGTCTATCGCCTTGAGCACCGTGTCCTTGAGCGGCTCGGCAGTAATGTAAAACCTCGAGTGCCTGTTTGGCGACTTGCCCTCTATCGGGCCGATCTTGTTCTCAATCGTCTCCTGATAGACCACTATCGGCTCGCTTGAAGTTATCGGTATCTTGTACTCGTCCCTTACCTTCGTCTCTATTATCTCAA
>JAKBHG010000023.1:7114-8676 GCA_021836925.1 Microcaldota archaeon
CCCGTCCGCCAGACTGTCTGATAAACTTACCCTCAGCTTTAGTCGTGTTTTTAATAGTTTCTTTGTATGCAACCTGTGGTCTGCCAACGTTTGCCTCAACTTTAAACTCCCTCTTCATTCTATCGACAATAATCTCAAGATGAAGCTCTCCCATTCCTGCGACAAGGTGCTCGCCGGTCTCCTGCTTTATCTCGACCTTTATTGTTGGATCCTCCTTCGAGAGGTCGTGCAGCGCCTCAATGAGCTTGCTCGTGTCCCTCGAATCCTTAGCCTCTATGGACTTGGTTACCACTGGCTTTGAGTAATGCGTTATGCTCTCGAAAGGCTCTATCTGGTCCTCGCTGAGGGTGTCACCCACGCTGACGTTCTTGAGGCCGACCAGCGCGGCTATGTTGCCTGCCGGCACCGCGTCAATCGTTATCCTGTCCTTCGCCATGTAAATGCCGACCTGCTGCACCTTCTGCGTGCTCTCACTGCCAGAGACGTGCACTTCGAGTCCCTTCTTGGCAACTCCTGAGAAGACGCGGCCGACCGCGACTTCGCCGCTCTGCCTGTCTTCGACTATCCCGAATACGACCATGTTGGTCTTCGCGCTGGCATCGGTGCCGAGCATGGATTTCCCTGCCACACTCTCGAGGTCGCCGTGCCATATCCTGGGTATCCTGTACCTCTGGGCTATCTTCGGCGACGGCAGGTGGTCTATCATCATAGGCAGTATCGAATCTTCTATCGGGGCGAGCTCCTGGAGCTTCGGTATGTTCTCCTCTGCCGTGTACTTGAATATCTCCTTGAACGTGGTCTTGCTCTTCTCAAGTATGTACTTCGACATGGCCCAACGCTCATATGCGGAGCCCATGGCAACCGTGCCCTTCTCCACGCTGACCTTCCATTCGTCGATGTACTCTTCCGGCGCATACTTGTCCACAAGGTCGTTGACGTCATTTATCAGAGTCGCGAGCCTCTCCTGCGTCTGCTCTGGAGTGAGCCTCAGCTCAGTAAGAAGCCTGTCCACCTTGTTGATGAAAAGCACCGGCTTGGCGCGCTCCTGGAGCGCCTGTCGCAGCACGGTCTCGGTCTGAGGCATTATCATTTCTACTGGGTCGATGACTATGACGACTCCGTCGACAGCCCTCATCGACCTCGTCACGTGGCCGCCGAAGTCTACGTGGCCAGGCGTGTCTATCAGGTTTATTATGAAATCCTTGTCCTTGTAGTTGAAACCGAGGGAGATGTTGGCCGACTTTATCGTCATCCTCCTCTCCTTCTCGATCGCCTCGAAGTTGGTGTACAGCACGTCTCCGGAAACAGCCTTGGATATCAGGCCCACCTTTACCAGAAGGGTATCGGTAAGCGTGGTCTTCCCATGGTGAACGTGAGCTATAATCGCAACATTCCTTATGTTGTCGACTGTGTTCATCAGCTTTGCTATTTCCTCTACGATGTACTCTTTCCTTACCATTCAACTCACTTGCGCTAGCTTTATCAGGCGTTGGCGCGCGCTACTTCGCGCTCCTCGCCATACGCTCTATCTCGTTCTTGCGCTTGGTCGCATAGCTGTTCAC
>JAKBHG010000024.1 GCA_021836925.1 Microcaldota archaeon
GGCAGAAATTGGACTATAGGATAGATACCGCTGTAAGTTGTATTACAGTTTTACACAACCTGTTCAGGATAGGTTACGGGTGACTTTTGTCCCAGAGTCTGCACGGCATTTGCACGCCTTAAAAGCGTTGCCGTGGCGTTCCACACGAGTGTAATATAAGGTTTGCCTGCCAATGTTTGCCTGGTGGTTCGAGTGCTGGAAAAGATAAGGGCAGGAGAGGGCACCATAGACGCGGAGGTTGCCGGTCCTGAGGGTTCGAAGACCAGGATAGGGTTCTCCCATGGTAGATACAACGACATGAACAATCATGTCACAGAATCCCTGTTCGAAGAGCTTTCCAAGGAGTATATTTCTGTAAGGTTCAATTTCTCCTATGTCGGAAAGCCAGGTGCATCAGAGCCGGACATCGGCGAGAGCCTCATCGAGCTCGAAGCGTGCATGGAACGCGCCGGAGGCAGCAACATAGTTCTAATCGGAAAGTCGTATGGCAGCTACGTGTCAGTGAAGGCGGCTCTGGCGCACCCTGACAAGATAAGCAGGGTCATCTGCATAGGCTATCCGTTTAATGATGCGGAGGACAACAGGAAGACAAGCGACCAGCTGCCGCTCCTAGGCGGCATAGCGGACAAGCTCGTCTTCATATCCGGGAGCAATGACCCGCACTGCCGGCTCGGACGGTTCATGAGGGACCTGCCGAAGCAGGCGAAATTCTACATGCTCAATGGCGCGGACCACTCACTCAACGGCAGGGACGCCGCCGCAACAGCGAGGAATATGGCCGAGGCGCTCAGGCTTGCAAAGGAGACCATCGCTGGCATACTGCAATGAATTTCCTCTCTGTATCGCGCACTTGCAAAGGCATATATAATTCCCAGAGTAAATACCCATCAGCTATGGGAGGCGTTGTAATGCACATAACAATGGATGTACCTGAAGTGCAGATAAACGGGGCAAAGGGGCTCCTTGCGCGGTTGGAAGGCAGGCACCCTGTAAAGCTGGACAATAATAAGTTTCTTTCCCTGATGGAAGCGAATATAAAACGGAGCACTGAAAATCTCATACGCGGCATAGAGCCGTCTGATACGACAGTGCAGGTGCCGACCGCCAGTGGCAAACCGGAGCTGAAACGCACAAGTATTAACTCATCCTCGACGGATTACATCGTAAAAGTTGGGAATAAGATGGTCTTTTGGCTGGAAGGCAAAATGAGGAATTTGCCGCCGGAGAATGAGATGATATCGGCGTTAATCCCTGATGTAATCATTAATGCTCAGTCATACAATCCCTTGATGTATGCGATATCCGCAGAGGAGAGCGCGAAGGAATTGATATTCATCGAGGTAGATGAATATGTCAGGGCGATCCAATCGCTCACGAAGTTTCTGAGGAAGAAAGGTATGGGGGACAGGCTGCAGGAAAAGATCGCAAGGAAACTGGAAGCATTCGATGACTTAGTTCCCGACAGAGATTGACAGCGGCGTTTAGCCAAACATGCATGATGGTTTTGCACATGGAAACCGGCAGGCAGCAAACAGAGATGGCTCTTTCAGAGATGATTGACAGAATAGATGCAGCCACGGAAAGGTTCTGCACCGCCATCGCCGCGATGCCACTGAGAGGCAGCACAAACAGCTCACTTGAGTTTATGGCAACATTCTACTCTGCAGATACCAAGAAAAGCATCATGAACAGCTTCGGAGTGGAGTGCAGGAGAAGGGACTTTTATAGATGGAATGATTCTGGCCATCTGATCCGTCGCAACCCTGATTTAGATACGGATTACGAGCTTGACGGACGCGCATACAAAAAGGTACTTAGGTACGCGGACCGGATGAACCGTTACGCTGACAAATTGGAGCTGAAGTATGCCAGCGACCTTATGATACTAGGGTACTTACGGAAGATAGACTCGAACAGCGCGGCAGTTAAGCGTGCACTGTTTCTCTTGTAGCCGCATGTTTGGGGGTTTCAGCAAGCTTTTTAGCATTGGTCGAATATTTCCTTATTGATTTTAGTTTTAGTTGCGGCCAGCGCAAGGAATGCCAGCAGTGTTGAGAGCATGGATGTGAAAGAGAGCGTGGACAAGCGATCAGTACTTGCAGTCGTAGTTGTCGGCGTGCTGATGGCGGCGATAGACACAACGATAGTAATACTTGCATTGCCCACTATAGACACATACTTCCATACCTCGCCGACGATCTCCATCTGGATAATAATGGCGTACATACTGGTCCTCACTGTATTGTCGGCCCAGGTAGGCAAGATAGGCGACAGGTTCGGCAGGGCGAAGATGTACAACTACGGCTTCCTCGTATTCATAGTCGGCTCGGCCCTTTGTGGGCTGAGCACCAGCATATTCATGCTTATAGGCGCAAGGGTCCTGCAGGCCGTGGGCGGAGCATTCCTGAGCACGAACAGCTCGGCAGTCGTATCGGACCACTTCGAGCCGCACGAGAGAGGGAAGGCGTTCGGCTACACGGGGATGGGATGGAATATGGGTGCAATACTCGGCATATTCCTAGGAGGCGCGCTAACCAGCATAGACTGGAGGCTCATCTTCCTGATAAACGTGCCGATAGGCGCAATCGCCCTGCCGATAGCCTTCAGGAAAGTCAAGGACGTAATCAAAAAGAAGAAGGAAAAGTATGATATAGCAGGCAGCATCATACTTGGGGTCGCGCTGACGCTGCTCACCATAATGGCGATATTCGCGATGACGGAGGGCCTAACGCCCCACATAGTGGAGTTCCTTGGGGTCGCGGCTGCGCTCTTCGCCGCGTTCGGTATTATGCAGCGTAGGGAGAAGGCACCCACCATAGACCCAAGCATATTCAAGAACAGGGTGTTCACGCTGTCAGTGCTGGCTGGCACTTTCCAGTTCATGGCTACGTTCGCCGTGCTCTTCATACTGATATTGTACCTTCAGGGCGTCAGGTCCCTGAGCCCGCTGATGTCCAGCCTTTACCTCCTTCCAGGATACGTGGTTGGGGGCCTACTCGCACCGGTTAGCGGCCGCCTTTCCGATAGGATAGGGGCAAGGATACCCGCTACCGCAGGCCTGCTCCTGATAGCGTTCGCATACCTGCTCTACATAACACTGCTGACGCCAACTTCGCCGTTGTACTACATACTGATAATAACGCTCTTCACGGGGCTGGGCAGCGCGCTCTTCTTCCCGTCTAACACCAGCGCGATAATGGCGAATGCGCCGAAGGATAAGTATGGGATGGCTTCTGGGGTCAACCGCCTTCTGAACAATGTAGGCATGGTGCTGAGTTTTGTGTTTGCCCTCACTATAATATCCATAGCGATACCCCGCAATGTGGCGCTGGCGATATTTGCCGGGACGCAGATAGGCGTCGCGAGCACAGCAGGGTTCGGGGCCGCATTCACCAAGGGACTTGATGCCGCGCTGCTGATCTCGATAGTGATAATACTGATTGCAGTGGTGATGTCCGCGGTGCGCGGAAAGGAGGACAGGCGGGCACCGACGCAGTAGTCTACTCCTGCGCATAAGTTCCCCGACGGGCGGTAGAAAAAGTTTAAATATATGCCGAAGCTAAGCCTTCACAAGGTGTGATGATGGCTGATAGCGTATTCACCGCGAGCGCGCGAATTGTCGATATAGAGGGAGCGGAATCAAAGAGAATACTGTTTTATATTTCTGCCCTGCGTACAGAGCCGATAAGCAGCGCCATCAGGGCGGAGCAGGTGACCGGTAACGTCGAGGTCAATAGCAAGATATACGCGGGGCATTATACGCACGATGTCGAGGCGTACATCGGTTTCTCTGACAAGGCTGACCTTGCAGGGAAGGTGTTCAACGCCATGCCCCTTCTCGATGTAGCGAGGCTGAGCTACAAGACGGACTTCATCCTCCTGGTAAAGCCGGCGGAGCTTGTGTATGAGATGGGAGGCGCGATTGCGCGGCGTGACACAGGTTTCAACTTCCCGCCTAACATATTCATAAACAACGCCATCGCTTCCCGACATAGCATAACTGAAGGCCAGAGGATACTGATGAAATTCAATCCGCTGCTGAAGCCGGCGCAGGCGCCTGAAGGTACCGATAGGCTGGTGACGAAGTAGCATTCACAGCCCAGTGCTACGGTATAATAAGTTTTGTTGGGCTCAGATTACTAGGCTTGCTGACTATCGAGTTGATGCCATGATTAGGACACACACCGTCACACAGCTGAGTGCGGATATGGACGGCAAAGACGTTACGATCTCAGGATGGGTGCATGAGGTGAGGAGCCTCGGCACGCTCACCTTCCTGCTCTTGAGGGATTACACAGGGATAGTTCAGGTAACAGCAAAGAAAGGAGAGGTTGCACAGGATGTCATTGACGGCATGCTGCTGCCGAAGGAGAGCGTCGTTGCAGTGAGGGGGAAGGTGAAGGCGAGCAGCGTCGCGAAGAAGGGATTTGAAATTGTGCCATCAGGCATAGAGAACCTCAATCCGCTTTCTACTATGATACCGTTCGAGGTCACGGGCAAGGTACCTGCCGAGATAGACACGCGGCTCAATTATAGGTATATAGACCTGCGAAGGCTTGAGCCGCATGCGATATTCAACATAGAGTCCACAGTGCTAAGCGCGTTCAGGGATACCATGACAGAACGCGGATTCACGGAGATACGGACGCCGTCCGTCGTGGCCGAATCCACAGAGGGAGGGGCCGACCTCTTCAGCGTAAAGTATTTCGAGCGTGATGCATACCTAGCGCAGTCGCCCCAGCTCTACAAGCAGCTCTCGGTCATCGGCGGGATCGAGAAGGTGTTCATGACGATGCCCGTTTTTAGGGCGGAGAAATCGAACACGACATACCACCTCACGGAATCTACGCAGATGGATATCGAGATGGCGTTCGCCGACGACAGCGACGCTGTGGAACTCCTAGGCAGCGCGCTGACCCGCATACTGACGCGCGTGAAGGAGAAGAACGCGGCGGATCTCGATGCGCTGAAAGTCGGAGTGGAAGTGCCTACGGTCAAGGAGATAACGTACACAGATGCGCTGAAGCTCCTCGACAAGAACGACCTCCACATAGAGTTCGGAGAGGACCTGAACAGGGAGGCTGAGCAGGCACTGTGCAAACTCCTAGGTGAGGCGGTGATAGTCAGGAAGTACCCGACAAAAGTAAGGGCATTTTACTCCATGCCGGACCCCAAGAACCCCGAGCTTTCGAACAGCTACGACCTGCTCTACCGCGGGCTCGAGGTATCGAGCGGCGCGCAGCGTATACACATACCCGACATGCTCGTCCAAGCGATAGAAAAAAGGGGCATGGATCCGAAGAGCTTCGAGTCGTACATATATGCGTTCAAGTGCGGCGCGCCGCCGCACTCGGGCTGGAGCATAGGCTTGGAGAGGCTCGCGATGCAGATAACAAAATCGGAAAACATACGCGAGTGCTCGCTTTTCCCTAGGGACAGGAAGAGACTAACACCGTGAAGCTGGAAGGCTTATTCCCCTATGCCCTGCCTAACGGCTATGGACAGAAAAAATGTATGGTAAGTATGGAAATTAAAAATTCAAGAATAAGTATGGACAAGCAGGCAAATAAAGGAAATGAATTCCCTTTATGACCCGCTTCCGTTTCCCGATGCTCCTCCTGTAGGATCTGTCTTCATTGCTATACACCCAAATTGTATTGATTGGCAAGCCTTTTAAAGATTGTGCAAGGAGCAGGGCATGGCGCGGATGCGGCTGCATGCTGCCTTATTCTATGAATCCGTAGCCGGTGAGCCTCCACCTTTTCGTGTCGTTCCTCATGACCGCGACTTTGGTGTCCTTCGTGGCGCAGATCGGGTGGTTGAGCTCCACGTCGACGTCGTTCTTCCTCACCTTCTTGATGTGGCCGATTCTCGTGGCAGTGCCTATGCCGAGTATGAGCGGCTCGCCCTGCGCGAACGCCCTCTTCGGTATGTCGGTCCTCTTGAGATCCGTGTACTTGAGCACCACCTCGTTCTTCGAATCCGGGAGCCTGCCCTGCCTTCCCACTAGGTTGCCGACAAGGCTGTCTGCCTTCGTTATCGATGGGTCAAGTGCAGTGCCGAACGCTATTAGCCCTCCTGGCACCGCCTCCTCGAGGCTTGACGTATCCGTGCTTATGCTGAGTATTTTTGTAAGGATGGGCTTGTATGTGTTGCCCTTCGCGTTCATTGACTTCATGCCTGGTCGTATCTCTATCTCCTCTCCGACTCTGAACTTGCCGGAGACGATCGCGCCGCCCACCACACCGCCGTTCATCTTCGTGACATCGGCGCCCGGCCTGTTGACGTCGAAAGACCTGACCACGTACATGATGGGGTCCGCCGCCGTGTCCCTCTTAGGCCTTTCCATCTTCGTTATCATCTCCAGGAGGACATCGACGTTCACGCCGTGGTTCGCCATGACCGGCACTATCGGCGCATCCTCTATCACGCTCCCCTTCAGGAATTCGCGTATCTGGTTGTAGTGCTGCACCGCCTTCTCCTTGCCGACTACGTCTACCTTGGTCTGCACGACCACTATGTTCTTTATGCCGAGTATGTTGATTATCATCAGGTGTTCGCGCGTCTGCTGCATAGGGCACGGCTCATTTGCAGCTATTACAAAGAGTATCGCGTCTATGACGCTGCTGCCTGCTATCGCGGTCGCCATGAGGGTCTCGTGTCCCGGGGCGTCGAGTATCGAGATATGCATGACGGGCTGCGGCTCGCCCTCGCACCCCTCGCACTTGTCTCCAGTGGTATATGCCGAAGCGCCATCGCAGTCCTCGCACCTTTTTATCATCGCGTCCGCGTACCCGAGCTTTATCGTCATGTTTCTCTTCAGGCTCTCGCTGTGCCTATCCGTCCATATGCCGGTTATCGCCCTGGTCAGCGAGGTCTTGCCGTGGTCTATGTGGCCGAGCGTGCCTATGTTGAGCTCGCTCTGCCTGATTGCGGCAGCCATTTTCGCCTCGCCATGCTTCTGCTTCTGTTCAGCCATGAGCACACTACTTCTTCTCCTCCGCCGGCGCATCCGCTTCCGCGGCCGCTTCCTTCTTCTCCTTCTTCGGGAGTATCTCGTCTATCGGTTTGTCGCCGTATTCCGTGATGACCAGGTTGATCTGCGCGGTGTTCTCCGACACCACGCTGCCGACCACAGTCTTCCTCCTGTACTCGCCCTTGTGCTTACCCGTCTTGCTGGTGAGCGCCAGGATGCCCTTGTTTGCGGTGCCCTGTATGCCCTTCCTCATAGGGAAGCCGCTCGTGGAGGAGCCACCGGTTATCTTCAGCTTGTAGCCTGTAAGGCCGATAGCCGATCCGTCTATTACGTCGCCCACGCTCCTGTTTAGGAACAGGGCCTTCTTGTCTCCGTCTATCTCCATCTGCGCGGTTCTGCCGCTCTTCTGGTCAGAGTAAACAATCTTCAATACATCACCAATATTAGTATGACTATCAATCGAACTTTGAAATAGGCATGCCGTTCGCTACCTGTACATGTTCTCCGGCTCGTCCTTGAACTTCTTTATGCGCTCCACGAGCTCCTTCGGTATCGCGGGCTTGACCTCCGATATGGCATGGTCGAAGTCCTCGCCAGTAACTACGTACGGCGCCTCCTCTGATGGGGACTCCTTGCCGTTCCCGTTTCCTTCAAGCACTACCTCCTTCATCCTTTTCCTTATCGCTTCCATGCCCGCTTCGCGGCATATGTTCTCAATCTCCGCGCCAGTGTAGCCATCGGTTGCCTCGGCGAGCTTCGGCAGGCTGACGCTCTTGTCTAAAGGCATGCGCCTCGTGTGGACCTTGAATATCGCCTCCCTGGTCTCTGCATCTGGTATCGTTATCTCGATTATCTTGTCGAACCTGCCTGGCCTCATGAGCGCCGGGTCAATCATGTCCGGCCTGTTCGTGGCGGCTATGACAACGACGTTCTTTACCTCCTGCAGGCCGTCCATCTCGGTAAGCAGGGTGTCGACTACCCTTTCCGTCACCATCGAGTCGGTGGAGTCCGAATCCCTGGCGGTCGCTATCGAGTCTATCTCATCAACGAATATTATGCACGGCGCGGCCTGACGTGCCTTTCTGAATATCTCCCTGACCGCGCGCTCGCTCTCTCCCACGAACTTGCTGAGCAGCTCCGGTCCCTTGATTGATATGAAGTTTGATTCCCTCTCGGTCGCGACGGCCCTCGCCAGCAGAGTCTTTCCGGTGCCTGGGGCGCCGACCAGCAGTACTCCCTTAACAGGCCTTATGCCCATCTTGTCGAATACCTCAGGATTCTTTATTGGCAGCTCCACCGCCTCCTTCAGCTCCTTTTTCACGTTGTCCAGGCCGCCTATGTCGTCCCACCTCACGTTGGGCTTTTCCAGGAACACCTCGC
>JAKBHG010000025.1 GCA_021836925.1 Microcaldota archaeon
CATTTGCTAGGCGTAGGGGGCAAGAGGTACTCTGCTGCGCTCCAGACGGACATAGGCAGGATACTCAGGACCGATTGACCTTGGCCCAAGACAGTGAACCCTTTTTAATCTTATCGAGCAATGTTATGCGTTGGTGTTATCTTGATGCTATTGGTGAACGCTTACAACATAGGAATGAACATCGCCGCATTCAAGGCGGCGCTCTCGCTGTCCAGCCCGGCGATGACACATGTGATGAGCATCCTTGCCACATCGTTCTACGTGGTTCTTCCTGCAATGGTACTGTACATGTACTTCAAGAAGGACATGAACGTGTACACGTTCGTGATCGCAGGCCTGGTATTCTTCATAATATCGGACACGCTGAAGATGATCGTCAGGGAGCCAAGGCCTTGCAACACAAGCGAGGTGCTCAGCACACTGAACATAGGCAAGATGGCATGCGAGTCGAGCTATTCTTTCCCTAGCAACCATGCAACGGTGCTCACCGGGCTGACGATGTTCATAGGCAAGTACAAGTACATACGCGCTGCATACATCGTGTGGCTCGTCATCATACTCTTCGGCAGGATATATCTTCTTGCGCACTACCTTACGGACGTGATCGCCGGAGTTGCGATCAGCCTCGCGATAGGCTACCTCTTCTACAGGTATAGGGGCAGGATAAACGCGTTCGCGAACAGGGTAGTCAAGGCGATAGTGCCGCAGCTTGCAGTAGAAAAATAGAAGCGAGAAGATGTCTTTCACGAAAAGAATTTCCATAGAGAAGTTCTCGGCTTCGGACGGTGTGCTGCTCTATGGGCTGCTTGCGCTGCCGGAGCGCGCAAGGAAGAAGGCGGCAGTCATCCACGTGCACGGAATGGGGAGCAGCTTCTACAGCGCAATGGGCGTGGAAGACTTGTCACGCGCCGTCACAGGCATAGGGCTCGGCTTCTTTTCCGTACAGACCAGGGGCAGCAATGTCGTTGAGAGCTTCGGCAGGGTCAGGGGGAACAAGCGGACCGGCCTTTTGGCTGGCACAGCCCTTGAGAGGTTCGAGGACTGCGTCTACGACATAGAAGGCGCGGTCAGGTTCCTGGCCTCAAAAGGCTACAGGAGCATAATCCTCTCGGGCCACAGCACCGGCTGCCAGAAGGTACTTTACTACTACTCGAAGAGGAAGAGCAGGAAAATCAAGGGATTGGTGCTCCTCGCGCCAAGCGACGACTACAACGTCGGCAGGGTGTCACTCGGAAAAAAGTTTGGCGTTGCAGTAAGCGAAGCGAAGAAGGCCTCGAAGAGGGACAGGAGGGGTACCATGATATGGGCATCGAAGTACGTGCCGCCCTGGATGATGCTGAGTGCGCAGAGGTTCCTGAGTACCGCGGACCCGAGAAGGCCCGAGAGCAGAATACTTGACTATACGGAGCGCAGGATGAGGTATATAGCAGGAATAAGCGTGCCTGCGCTTGCAGTCTTCGGCACCGAGGACATGTACATGGAAGCGGCAGGCCTCCCGGCAGACAAGGCCGCAAAAATCCTGAGAAATAACTCAGAGCGCATCGAGACGTTTGTCATAAAAGGAGCGGACCACGGCTTCCACGGGAAGAGAATGAAACTGGCGAAAACGGTTGTGGAATGGGTACGGAAGACTGTGTAGTTGGGAATCTTGGACAGAGATGTTATAAAGATTCTGCCACTAAATTCCCTGTGTGAAACCATGCCGGAAAGCGGAGGCACGAGAGCCGAGATGAAGGACAAGCACTGGTCCGATATACTTGCCGAAAGAGTGATGGGGAAGAAGAAGGGCAAGTACGTCATAACGGGCGGCATAACCACCAGCGGGAAGCCTCACTTGGGCACCATAGGCGAGGTGCTTTACCCTGCGATAATAAAGGAAGCGATAGAGGAGAAAGGAGGCAGTGCGGCCTTCTACTTCGTTGCCGACATACTTGACGCCTTCGACGCGGTCCCATCCGACATAGAGAAGTTCAGGAGCGACCTTGAGCCGCAGCTAGGGAAGCCGCTCGCACACGTTACCGACCCGTTCGGATGCCATGATTCCTATGGCGAACACTACCTACAGGGGCTTATGGACCTGGTGCGCAAGATGGAGATAAATGTAAACCTCGTTCGCTCCACGGAACTTTACGGAGAGGGTCACTTCGACAAGTATACCAAGATGTACCTCGCGGATGAAGAGAGGATGAAGGAGATCGTGGCGAAGAGCACCTTCAGGGAAAAAGACAGCCTGAGGGGCTGGAGCGTAATAATGCCGATATGCGAGAAATGCGGCAAGATAGCGACGACCAGGGTGATCAGCCATACAGACACAGAGTATGCATACACGTGCGACCGAGACGTCGAGTACGTGAAGGGCTGCGGATATGCAGGCAATGCAAGCATATATGACCACAAGTACAAGCTTCAGTGGAGGGTGCACTGGCCCACGTGGCAGGCGTATTTCGACTCTGACATAGAAGGTTCTGGAGTCGACCACATGACAAGGGGGGGCAGCGGCGACACCGCTGTCGCGATACACAAAAACTTCCTCGGCAGGGAGCCGCCCATCCTGTACAAGTACGGATTCATACTCTTCCACGGCAAGAAATATTCAAAGTCGAAAGGGATAGGCATCGGCGCGGAAGAGCTGTTCGGGCTGGTACCGGAACAGCTGGCAAAGTACATACTCTCTGTGCCGAGCCTAGAGCAGGACAAGAACATCGATCCCACCGGCGACCACCTCGTAAGGCTTTACGACGACATAGAACGGCTTTCCAGGCTCGAGAAGCCCGAGAACAGGGCTGACGAGAAGAAGCTCATAGCATACAAGCGCACGGTCGGCAGCCTCAGGTGGAAGGCCCGCTTCCTGGACATGCTGCTAAACTACCAGATATACAGGGATTGGAACAAGGTCGGGGAGATTTTGGGCGATAAGGAGGGAGTGGCGTATCTAGCGCCGTTCATAACGAAGTGGCTCGAGGACGACTACGAGCCGGAGCGCTACAACTTCACGGTGAAGCAAGGTAAGTTAACCGATCATGCCGACGCAGTGAACGCGTTCGCCTCCTCTCTGAAAGAAGGAATGGACGAGCTCGAGATACACAATCTCGTATACAGCGTGGCGAAGGAGAAGAATGTTGGTACGCCTGAGCTCTTCAAGCAGCTCTACCTTGCCACGATCTGCAAGGAGGACGGCCCTAGGCTCGGGAAGCTCTTCGCGTCGATAGGGGTCGCAAGGGTGATAGATATGCTCGGCAAGGCCGCCGAATGAGGCGCGGAAACATCCGCGCCTTCAGAAGCTCAGTATTGAGTATCCCTGATCCACGCTCTCCGTTATGTACTTGCCGGCGGGAATGAGTTCAACCTTGCCTTTCAGTGTTTCCTCGACCTTCATGCTCTTCGCGATGTATACGCAGGCTTTGGGCGATATCGCATCCCTGAGCTCCAGTACCTTGCCTGATAGTTCGGAGTCATTGGCCACAGACGCTTCGCTCGGGCCGAAGAAAATCATCCTGATATCGTGCCCGGCCGCCTTCTGGTTCTTGCTGAATGCGAGCGCGACGTTTATCTTTTCCGGTTCCTTGCTTGAAATTACTACCAGTATCTTGGTCATTGCAGCACACCCATAATAGAATGAGCCCGCAAAATATATTACTTTGGAATGGGTTCAGTTTCCGCTTCTATCCTAGCCATCTTCTCATCATTAACCGCCGCCGCTCTTGTACCTCTTGAGCAGCCTGCTCGAGGCAAAATACAGCGCCACAGCTGCGAGCGCTGCCGCGAGCGCGGCGGGAAGCACATACGCGTAGCTCATCTTCCCGAATAGCACTGCCGCTGGGAAGTATGTGGCGAACGATATAGGCACTAGCACCGAGAGCAGCGTAGCTCCGAGCAGCCCGTATATGCTTACAGGATACTGGCTGGCAGACTGCACTATATTGAGCACCCAGGAGATGTAGCTGGCGTCCTCTATCAGTATGTAGGATGCGAGCGTGATCGTGAGCACCGCCATCACGAATACAGACACGCCGGCGATGTAAAGGGGTATGAACGCCAGCAGCGCGTATATTTCGGCATGCGCATTCGCGAGCGCGTACGCCAGTAGCAGCGCGCCGCTCATTACCGTGCCGATGGACGAGGCCCCGCCGAATCGTGCGAATATTACGAGTATGGGGTTATATGGCTTGAGCAGCATCTGGTCCAGCCCTCCGCCCCTCATGCTGCTCACGAGCTGCCTCGGCCCTATCATGTACCAGAGTATCCCGCCGGTTATCTGGGCCAACGATGCAAGCACGAGCAATTGGAAATATGTCCATCCCGGCAGACCGCTCGACACACTGTATATTACTGAGAGGGATATCAGAGGCGCAAGGGTGCTGATGCCCTGTACAATTGTCCATGAGACGGCCTGCGCCCTGTATGATGCGAAGAACTGTTTCCACGTGTACCCCTGGGAGAGCAGGTAGAACCACACGTTCCTCTTTATGTCCTCGCTAAGGCTCATTGTCCCACCGTGTCCATTCTTACGCTCATCTTCTTCCATACAAAATAGACGAAAAAAAGAAGCACAGCTATCCACGCACCTGCGACAGGCAGGAGGCTAATGGCCGTGTTTAAACTCAGCATCCCGGTAAGCGTCGCGGCCGGCGTGAACGCCATATACGCGAACGGCAACATCAACAGTATGTGCTCTATCCATTGCGGGAAGAACACGAGAGGAAGCATGCTGCCTCCTATCATCGTGATTCCCCAGTTCAGCGAAACCATTATGCCGTATATGTCAGTCAGGTAGAAAGCCAGCGATCCAATTATAAATGCGAACAGCGTCGCCATTATGTAACCGATCAGCAGGTATATCAGGAACACTGCTGCCGTTGCCGGAGTAACAGCGAGGTTGGCCAGCAGTGCTACGGCTATTATGATGGGTATGCTCACTATCAGTATGTTTGGCAGCACCTGTGCCACATCCGTTATAATAAGCTGCGTCGTATAACTCATGGGCCTTATCACGGATGTCGCAATCGAGCCCTCCTTTATGTCCGTGTACAGGTTGTCGGCTATCCCGGACCAGCTGAGCATTGGTGAGAGCGCTCCGATTATGACGAAGTATATCAGCGTGGTGGAGAGTGCGACGCCGTGTATCGATGCTGTATGCGAGAAGGTGTACACTGCCAACCATATGAAGATGCTTATGACAGAATACAGCATCATCATGATGCTCGATAGTATGACGCTGGTCCTGTAGGACATCTCATTCTTGAACTTGATCACGAACAGCGATGAGTACATCCTGAACATGCTATTCATCGTAATCGTCCTCTTCGTCCTTGTCCCTGCGGCTCGCACCCCTCTTCTTCGAGTCGGTTGATCCGTAGAACCTCGTCAGCACAGTGCTCAGGCTCGGCTCAGTTATCCTATAGTCCACGATCTTCTTGCTAGTTATGAGCCTTGTCAGCCACTGCTCCTTCAGCATATTCGGTTTTATCTCCACCTTGGCATAGCCCGGCTTGGATCGGATAAGCTTCCCGTGCGTTATCAGCTTCCTTGGATCCTCATCAACGCCGAAGCGCAGCTCGAGTATGATGTTCTTCGCCAACATGCCCCGCATGTGCTGCTGGCTGCCGTCGTATATCACCTTGCCTTCGTCCAGCATGACTATCCTGTCCACATTAGCGACGTCGTCGACCACGTGCGTGGTTATCAGGAATGTCATGCCGAAGTCCTTCCGCATCTGCAGCACGGCCTTCCTTATGGCTATCCTTGCGGGAAGGTCCATACCTATAGTGGGCTCGTCCATAACAACCAGTGGAGGCAAGTACAGCAGCGCAGCCACCATCTCGCACTTCATGCGCTCGCCAAGCGAGAGTTGCCTTGCCTGCCTCTTGTAAACCCTCTTTAGGTCGAGCAGCTTTATGAAATATTTGAGCCTCTTTTCGTAATCCGCATCGCTTATTCCGTACACGCCTTTTATGTACCTGAACGTGTCTATGGGCGGCAGGTTCCAGTACACTTGTGGATGGGTGCTGCCGAATACCACGCCTATCTTCATTGCAAGCTTCTTCCTCTCGTCCCATGGGTTGAAGCCCATGGTCTCGACATGCCCAGAGTCGGGATGCAATATTCCCGTTATTGACTTTATGAGCGTGCTCTTCCCTGAGCCGTTCCTGCCCAGAAGCGCCAGTATCTCCCCCTGCTTGACCTTGAGGCTGACGTCCTTCAGGGCATGCTTGGTCTTGTACACCCTTCTGAAGGATTTGAATATTCCAGAACCTCGCGGCTCGTACGTCCTGTAGCTCTTGTTTAGGTCCGAAACCTCTATTACGTATTTCACATGCTCACCGCTCATCATTTGTTCTTCATGCGGCCAATTTACCTACTCTAAATAGAAATATATGGTTTTCGCACATGCCTTCCGGCATCCATATTAGCGGAACGGCTTTGTCCGTAAATATGGTTTGCCCATAAAGTATTATTATTGTCCATTAACTATCCCTTTTGGATGATTTTTTAGACAAAGCCTAGACCGTACCGCAAACACCGCGGAAAACAATAAATATTTCCTCGCACTCACCCTTTTGAATTGGGGGATTGCCATGGCAGAAACGACTCTGGATAGCGGCACCGGCCGGAACAGTACACTAGCAAGGGAGGAAAAACCAGCATATGCCTTCCACCCATATTTACACATGCCTGCGGATTTCTTCAGGAGGGTGCTCCTTCGTGAGGAAAAGACCGCCGACGAATCCTATTTTGACATATTGAGGAAGATACTGAAGGAGGGGGAGTGGAAGGACACCAGAACTGGGATAAGGGCCCTCTCGATTGCCGGCACAGTATTCGAGCATGACATGGCGAACGGGCTCCCGCTCCTGACTACCAAGAGGATGGGCATAAAAAGCGTGGCTGCGGAGCTGGAGTTCTTCATAAAAGGCATAACAGACAAGAGATGGCTCCAGGATCGGAAGTGCACCATATGGGACGAATGGGCCAACCCGAAGAAGGCGCCGTACGGCCATGATGATGAATCAAAGGCGAGAATGAGGGCCGAGCGCGACCTCGGGCCGGTATACGGCTGGCAGTGGAGGCACTTCGGGGCCGAATACGTGAATTATGATACGGATTACACAGGCAAGGGCTGCGACCAACTTGCTGCCATGGTCGGAACTTTGAAAAGGGACCCGAACAACAGGCAGCAATATGTAACGGCCATGGACCCCAACCTTGTGAAGCAGCAGGCCCTGCCGCCGTGCCATGTGGCCTTCCATGTCACGATAATAGGCAATAGGCTCAACCTCACATGGTATCAGAGGTCCGTCGACACGCCGCTCGGCCTGCCGTACAACATAGCGAGCTACGCGATACTCCTGCACCTGCTCACTAAAGAGATAGGCAAGGAGGTAAACGGCCTTGAAGAGGGCAAGCTAGTCGGATTCCTGAGCGACGTACACATATACGAGAACCAGATGGATGGGGTTATTGAGCAGTTGTCCAGGAATCCGCGCAGGCACGGGTCGTCATCGCTTCGCACTGACAGCTTCAAGGGCATATTCGACTGGCAGTACACCGACACGAAGGTGGAAGGCTACGAGAGCGACCCGAAGATAGATTTCCCGATAGCGGTGTGATAATGACACTGAGCATAGTGGTGGCTATGACGCGCGATGGCGTCATAGGAGATAAAGGGAGGATGCCGTGGCACATAAGCGAGGAGACGGAGCACTTCAAGAACCTTACAATGGGCGGCACGGTCATAATGGGCAAGAGCACATGGCTCTCCATACCTGAAAAATACAGGCCGCTGAGCGGAAGGGTGAACATAATAGTCAGCTCGTCGCTCGACGATCAGGAGGGGGCCACTGTCTGCGCCACGGTGAGCTACGCGATGGTGAAAGCCGCGCACATAGGCAAGGGGGAGACATTCTGCATGGGCGGCGCGAAGCTTTATGGGGCCATGCTGCCGATGGCTGATACGCTGCACATATCGTGGATAGACGGCAGCTA
>JAKBHG010000026.1 GCA_021836925.1 Microcaldota archaeon
GGACATAAAGGTCAATGACAGCATCATAATAGACTCGAAGAGAGGCGTGAAGATGCGCGTCCCGCTCCAGGTGGGAGCGAAGTGCTTCGTGATCAGCGGCGTGCACGTCGGGACGAAGGGCAGCATTTCCTCGATAAAGGAGGGAACGGAAAAGAGGGAGGCCAGCGTAGTGGTCAAGCAGGGCTCCGGCGACGAGTTCGAGACCATAGTAAAAAACATCATGGTGACGGGATAGCGGGCTGACGATTATGGCAGAGGAAAACAGGATGCGCGAACTGGTGCTTGACAAGCTAGTCATAAACATAGGCACCGGCAGCGACGATAATGCGCAGGCGCACGCGAAGAGGCTCCTCGAGATAATAACGAACAGGAAGCCGGCTGACGCGGTATCGAAGAAGAGGAACCCCGCCTTCAAGGTATCGAAGGGCCAGAAGATAGGCGCGTTCGTCACAGTCCGCGGGCAGGGGATAAAGCCGCTCGCGACAAGGCTGATAGATGCGGTGGACAACAGGCTCAAGGAGACCGCAGTTGCCGACAACAGCGTTAGTTTCGGAATACGCGAGTATATAGATATTTCAGGAGTCAAGTACGACCCGAAGATAGGAATGCTCGGGATGAACGTCAACCTTGCATTCAAGAGGAGGGGGTCGCGGGTCGCCCTCAGGAAGAGGATGCGCGCGACGGTCCCGAAGAAGCACAGGATAGTCGAACGCGACACAATAAAGGGCTACATGAAGAAGGAGTTCAAGGTTGAATTTGTTTGAGTGAAAAAATGGTAAGGCAAGAAGAGAGATACAAAGGAAAGGGCATGAGGCGCTGCAAGCTCTGCGGAACCGCGAGAGGAGTGATAAGGGCGCACAAGCTCTACATATGCAGAAGGTGCTTCAGGGAGGTCGCGAAGGAGCTCGGCTTCGTAAAGTATGGATAAGGTGTTATGCTATGACAGACAGAGTTGCTGACGCGATAAACAAGATAAAGACGAACGAACGCATAGGCAGGGTAGAGTGCGTGCTCGATTCTACGAAGCTCATAAGGGCTGTGCTCGACGTGATGAAGCGCGCATCCTACATACAGGGCTACGAGGAGTTCACGGATGGAAAGTTCAAGAAGGTCAGAGTAACGCTCGCAAACAGGATAAACAACATAGGCGTGATAAAGCCGAGATTCGCGGTTACATCGAAGGAGATACAGGCATTCGAGACCAGGTACATACCAAGCAGGGATTTCGGGATATTGATACTCACTACCCCGCATGGGCTTATGACAAACAGGGAAGCAAAAGAGAAGAACACTGGGGGAAGGCTCATCGCATATGTATACTGAAATCTGAGATAAAAGTGAAAAAATGATAGAAGTTGAGATTCCAAGCGCGGTCCAGATCGACATCAAGGGGAACGATGTCACGGTCAAGGGCAGCCTCGGCTCCAACTCGAGGAAGTTCAACGACGCGCTGCTCTCGCTTAGCAAGGAGGGCAACAAGGTAGTGATAAAGCCGATCGAGAACAAGGTCCTCGCGAAGAAGGCGATGATGGCCGAGAGGGCAATGGCGAAGGAGATAATGAATGACATTTCCGGAGTGCAGAAGCACTTCGAGATAAATATGCAGGTGGTGTTCGCGCACTTCCCGATAACTGTGGAGGCCAAGGGCGACACTGTCTTGATAAAGAACCTCATCGGGGAGAGGGGGCCGCGCACAGCAAAGGTGATCGGCAGCACAAAGGTCGAGATAAAGGGGGCGAACCTGCGCCTCTACGGGACAAGGCTGGACGATGTCTCACAGACCGCCGCAAATCTAAGGAGCGCGTGCAAGATAAGGGAGAAGGACGGAAGGGTGTTCCAGGACGGAATATACTTCGCATTGGAATGAAACTGACAAAACTGAGTTGACGCTTATGCAGAAAAAATCACATCCGAAATTCAACGTGCCAAACTTCGGCGCGAAGAACAGGAAGCACGTGAAGGAACGCTGGAGGAAGCAGAGGGGAATCGACAACAAGAAGAGGATAAAGAAGGCGTTCATGGGAGCGGAGCCGACAATCGGGTACAGGAATCCGGAATCGCTCAGGGGTGTACGCGCAGACGGGAGGAGGAGCGTGCTGGTAACGAACCTCAACGACCTAAAGGAGTTCCTTAGGAACCCGGAAGTAGCAAACTACGACGTCATACTCGCAGGTGCGCTGTCGAGAAGGAAGAAGATGGAGATAACGAAGCTCGCCATGGAGCACAGCATCAATGTCACGAACGGTGTAACGAAATGAGCATCAGACTTACGAAGAGGATTGCAAGCGACTTGCTCGACAGGGGCGAGAGCGCCATAAGGATAAAGGGTACGGCGATCGCTGAGGCAGAAAAGGCGATAACTAGGGAGGACGTACGCCAACTGATAAAGAAGGGGAACATCTACGCTATCGCCGAGAAGAGGAATATAAGCACCTATTCGAAGGTGCTCAAGATCAAGAGGGCGCAGGGAAGGAGGAGGGGACCGGGCGCGAAGAAGGGCACGAGGAATGCCAGGTCTAGCATTGAGTACAAGAGAAAAGTGCGCGGACAGAGAAGGGTGCTTCTCGCACTGAAGGCCGACAAGACGATAGACAACATTATGTTCAAGCAGTTTTACAAACTGGTGCGCGGAGGGACTTTCGAGAGCAAGGCGCAGCTGCTCAGCCACATAAAGGGCAAGGGAGTCGTCATGAGCGACGAGAAGTTCGAGAAGCTGAGGCACATATGAAAAGAATGGCAGAGTGAGAATATGTTTACAAGAATAAAGAGAAGGAGGTCGCAGTCGCTTACAGACTACAGGAAGAGGATAGCGCTGCTCTCCGGGGGCAGGCCGAGGGTCGTGGTAAGGAAGAGCAACAGATCCATCCTCGTCCAGATCGTCGACTTCCACCCGGCAGGGGACAAGGTCCTTACAGGCACAACGTCCGGCATACTAAGGAAGTTCGGATGGGAGCCGAGGGGGAACATCCCGACCGCTTACCTGACAGGACTGGCTGCCGCAAGGATGGCGCAGGCGAAAAACCTAAAGCTCAACGCGCTGGTCCTCGACATAGGGCTCAGCAAGCCGCAGAAGTCGTCGGTCGTCTTCGCTGCCGCGAAGGGAGCGGTCGATGGAGGGCTCAAGATAGCGAGCAGCATAGAGTTCGACGCGAACAGGCTGAACGGAGCGCACATCGCGAACTATGCGAAGGCGCAGAAGGGGAAGTTCACTGCTTACACCGAGAAGAAATTCGACCCTGAAAGGATGGTCGAGAACTTCGAGGCTGCAAAGAAGAAGATATTGGAAATGAAGTGATTTATTGGCATATCAGTACAGAAACAGGGGAGAGCGGGAAAAGCCGCAGTTCAACATAGAGGCGTGGGAGCCGAAGACTCTTGTGGGGAAGAAGGTTAAGTCGCATGAGATAACCTCGATAGAGCAGATATTCCACATGGGCCAGAGGATAGACGAGGTCGAGATAGTCGAGGCTCTGCTGCCTGACCTGAAGCACGATGTTATAGAGATCATAAGCGTCCAGAGGATGACGAAGAACAACAGGAAGGCGAAGTACCGCGCCACCGCGATAGTCGGCGACGGAAAGGGCCACGTCGGAGTCGGGGCGGGGAAGGACGTAGAGGTAAAGGCTGCCATTGACAGCTCGATAAAGAACGCAAAGGTAAACATCATCCCGATACTGCTTGGCTGCGGTTCGTGGCAGTGCGCGTGCGGGACTGCGCACAGCCTGCCTCTCATCGCGAAGGGCAAGTGCGGCAGCGTGGAGGTCATACTAAAGCCTGCGCCCAGGGGGCTTGGCGTAGTGGCGAGCGACCCGATAAGAAAGATGCTCGAGCTCGCCGGAGTCAAGGACCTTTGGAGCTTCTCGCGGGGAAGGACGAGGACGAAATACAACGTCCTGTTTGCTACTTACAGGGCGCTTCTCAGCACAGAGAGCATGAAGAACATAGCAGAGATAAGCGGCGTGAAGAAGTAGGCCGGAAGCGAAAGAAAGTCAAAGTGGTATGTGGTAAGATGGATCAGGAGCAGCTCGTCATGCCTGGCGACAAGATAGGGGTAGAAGAGGAATACATAGCCGCAGACAACACGTTCGTCGACGAAGATGGAACTATAAGGTCGGCGATAATAGGTAAGGCTCTTATAATAGAGGGGAAGATAAGCGTAGTCAACGAGAGGCACGACGTGCGAAAGTTCAAAAAGGGGATGTTCGTGGTCGGCACGGTGACAGACGACGTGAAAAGCGTGATGTTCGTAAAGATAGACAATGCGCATGTTGACGGAAAGGAGTACATAGCGATCAAGGACGGGAAGATAGTCGCCATGACGAGGAGGCCGCCGGGAAGGTTTGACAGGGGCGGCGGCAGGGACGGGCGGGGCGAACGGGGTGCGCCGCCGGCTAAAGCCGAGAAGCAGGCAGGCGTCGGCGACGTCATACTGGCTAAGATCCTCTATGAGGACCCCGATATATTCACGCTTACGCTAAACGACAATGAGACGGGTGTCATCTATTCCGACTGCGGGCTGTGCGGGTCTGAGATGCGCGCCGACGGGACAAGCGCGCTGGTCTGCGACAACTGCAAGAACAGGATGGGCAGGAAGGTGAGCCCCCTCTACGACAATCCAGAGGCTATAAAAAGATTGTTTGCACAAGCATGATTGCAAGTTTCTCAAAGTGATATTATGAAGATGACCGTGATAAAGAACGAAAGCAACGAGCTTATCGTAGAGTTTGACAGCGGGGACCTTACCATACCTGACCTGATAGCCAACCAGCTGCTCCAGAACGAGAGCGTAGCGTTCGCAGGAGTGTCGAAGGAGCACCCGGAGGTCGGAAAAGCGAGGCTTGCGCTCAAGACCGAGAAGAAGAAGGCGGGCACCGTGTTCGCAAAGGCGCTGGAGGAGATAGAGGAGAACATAGCAGCCCTCCAGAAGCAGCTTCCATCGAAGGGCAAGTGAGTAGCTATTTATTTGCTTCTTTTTCAATATATCTGGGTTAGATGCTCAGCCTGAGAACCAAGAGGGACAGCGGCCAGATTGCATTCGAGTTCCTCATCGTATACTCGTTCATACTCGTCGTTTTTGTAGTCGTGTTCCTGCTAATAGTGTCGCAGAGGGTCGTCTCGCTGAACGCGCAGCAGTACTCCAACCTGCAGCTGCTGGCGCAGAACGTAGCCTCTTACATTGACCAGGCTGTCTCCGCTGGCAACGGCTACAACACGACCATCCCTCTGCTCACGAGCCTTGGAACAATCCCTTACAACCTGACCATATCATCGACAGGCGTGGTTATGGCCAGCCTTAAGATCGGCGCGCAGATAATCAGCGCGCAGGCTTTCAGCAGCGCGAGGAGCATAGTGGTGAACGGCACTCCGGCTTCCGGAAGCACAAACGGGATACGGCTAACCCTTGTCCCCACGACAGGAGTGCTGACGGTCACAAACCTCAAGGGAGTGATATTCGTGGACAGCGCTCCTGCACAGGTATCGCAGCTCGCGCAGCATATGGGCGTGGTTAACATAGAAAGGGTGCGGGGCGCGACACTTGATGGGAATTCGTGTGCTGTCGGCAGAGGCGCTCTCCTCAACAGCACGCCAAACTTTACGATAAGCTCCTGGGTTTACCTTAGTTCATATGCGGGAAACCAGACAGTATACTCTGAAGGCGGCGACCCGATGCGCACTGCTGCGCTGTTTGTGAACTCTAGCGGTGCGCCGTGCATTGAGACGTTCAACAAGCTCAGAACCCCGGGCAACCTTACGTTCTGCGCACGCAGCCTGACCATCCCGACTAAGTCATGGGCTTTTCTGGCTGCTACGCTAACTGGGGGAACCGCAGGCAGCGGCTTTCTCTCACTCTATGCCAACAATCTTACCGCAAGCGGGACACTGCAGGAAGAGCGTGCTATTACGGCTAACTCGCTCGGGATAGGGTGCAATATAGGCTACCTTCAAGGAGAGCCTTTCAACGGGATAAACGGCGCGATAGCGAACCTGCAGATCTATAACACGACCCTGCAGCAGGCGCAGGTCAGCGCGCTCTACAAGGAAGGCATCGGCGCATTCCCATTCCCTGCCGTTTCCAACGCGCTCCTTGCATGGTATCCGTTCGACGGGAATGCAAACGACTACAGCGGCAACGGAAGGCATGCATTCCCCTCAAACATCAGCTATGAGAATGTTGCGCAGATAATGGTGCGCACAACAAACGCGAACGGCACCGCGCCAACGAACGGGACTGTAGGGCAGTCCGGAGCGCTCACCGGATTCGTGGCGAGCGCCGGATCTCTTGGAGCGCACAATCTGTCGTTCGAGAATGAGACTTCATGCGGGAATCTGCAGAGCGCCTTCCTCTCCACAAACGCTTTGCAGGGGATAAATGTGACAATAACAGGATTCAACGGAAACAGCACATATCTTACAGGCTGCGAGTTCACGCCTGGATTAAAGAGCGACCTAGTGGGATGGTGGCCTCTTGACGAAGGGTACGGGACAGTTGCCCATGACCTGAGCGGCAGCTACAACCGCCTTGCCGCACCAGGATCGCTCGATGGATATCCTGGATGGTCCATTGCAGATGCGAACATCACCAACTTCCAGACAAGGATGTTCGATGGAAATGCGGGTACGAACATCACGGTGCTGCAGAGCAATGCATACAACGGCATAGTCGCGAACGGCACCGTTTCGGTAGTCGCATGGGTATATGAGGGCGGGGCGATCGTCACCGGGCACACGAACAACCTCCCTCCCCTGTATATGATTACCAGCCAGGGGATATTCGGGGACGAGCAGAATGTTAGCGGAGCGCTTTCCAACGGCTTTGAGCTCGGGATATCAAGCGGAAGGTGCTCGATCGCTTTCATAGTGGGGAGAGGGGAGGTATACGCGTCCAATACGACTTGCATTAATGGCATCGATATCGGGGTACCCCTAAAGAGATGGATCATGATTGCAGGAACCTATGACAAGAGCAGCGGGGTGGCGAGCCTCTATCTCGGCGACAAGCTTATCTCTTCTAGAAATATCGGCAGGCAGGACCTCAGCTCATCAATACCTTTAAGCATAGGCAGCGACCGCATATCAACCGCGCCAGATGTTTTCAACGGCTCGATATCCAATGTGCAGTTCTACGGCGCTACGCTGAACCAATCGCAGATAAGCCGTCTCTACTCTCAGGGTGTGAGCGGTGCACCGCAGGGCGCATCCCTCCTCGGGTGGTGGACCATTGACGGGAATACCAACGACTACAGCGCGAACGCGAACAATGGAATATCTACGAGCAGCGCGTGGGCAAATGTTGGATTCGACAACTACACAGTCGCGAATCCTGAATACGCAGCCGTCTTTAATCCTTCAAGCGCAAACGACTTGCAGAGCAGCGGAAGCGTAACCCTTCCGATAACGAACCAGATGACGGTCACCGCGTGGATAAAGCCGGGGCAGCAGGCCGGCAAGTACTACAACGGGATCTTCAGGTATGGGCCTGGCGGCGTCTGCCCGCTCGGCGTCGACGGCACGTTCCAGATTGGCATACAGAAATCCGGAGTTCCAGAGTTCGATTCTTGGTGCGACCCGTTTGTCGAGCAGCATGGGCCGTCGGTCAACAGGAACTCCTGGAACTTCATCGCAGGCGTGCTCAACGGGCAGAAGATAGACCTGTTCCTGAACGGGCTCTGGATGAACGGGACGCTTGCGGGGATTGCGAATATACGGCCCGGCAATATAATCATAGGATCGAACGACTCGTCCGTCGCGGGAGGATTCTTCAACGGATCCATCTCTGACGTGCAGGTGTACAACACTACCCTTACTTCGCAGCAGATACTGCAGCTCTATGAGCAGGGCCTGCCGCTGATGAGCAGGGTGAACGTGAGCGGATGAACATGGTGACAACATGATTACCTACAAAAAGGGGCAGTTCTGGAGCATAGACGTGATA
>JAKBHG010000027.1 GCA_021836925.1 Microcaldota archaeon
TTACGTGAGCTACACCCAGGCGTCGCTCGGCGTCGCCTTCAGGTGGCTTATCGCAATCGTGGCGCTCGTTCTCGCCGGAATGGCGATAAAGGAACTGAAGGGCCTTGAGGGGGGTTTCGGGATGTACCTTCTTGGAAGCAGGAGGGGCATAAGCACCATAAACAGCATATCGAAGAGCCACAAGTCTTTCTGGAACAACATGGCAATGTGGGGGGTTGTAGTCGGCTTTGGCCTGCTCTCATACCCGTTCCTCAAGGGCAGGATAGACAAGAGGATGTATGCGTTCGGGATGCTCTCGCTGGTGGTGATGATGTTCTTCGTAGTCCCATACACAGGGTCTGCGCTGCAGTTCATCCACCTTTCGATCATACAGACAGCGATAAGCAGCGCTAATGCGGCGCACGCGTCTTCCGGGTTCAACATAGTCGGTTATGTGATAGATGCGGTGTCGGTAATAGCGGGCTTTTCCGGGTTCGTTTTCATATCCATATTGTACAATGCGGCAAGCATACTGGTAGGCATAGCCAGTTTCCTGGCCAGCGGCGCGACGAATACCGGATCGCTGACAAATCAGATACCAGGTGTAGCTCCTATAATACCAGGCATAGACCTTCCGCTCATAGCAGGCATAATGTCGCTCGCGATACTTCTGATAATACACGAGATGTCGCATGGGGTGCTTGCAAGGGTGTTTGGCATCAAGCTGAAGAAAGTAGGCCTCGTGATGCTCGGCCTCATACCTTTCGGAGCGTTCGTGGAGCCGGACGAGAAGGCGGTGGTCAAGCTCGACAGGATAAAGCAGACCAAGATAGTATCTGCAGGGATATCGATGAACCTGATCGCGATGCTCATCTTCTTCATACCTATGATGCTGATGGGCGCGTTCGTCGTGCCGAGCCTTTATTCGCACGCCGTTGAGATAACTAATGTCGCCCCAGGCTACCCTGCCAACGGGATACTGGAGCCCGGGATGATAATCCAGAAATGGAACGGCTACAACATAACAAGCATCGGCAGCTTCACGGTAGCGGCCGCGAACGATACGCCCGGGAAGGTGATCCCGATAGTCACCAACACCGGGACGTATGACATAAAGGCGGTGGCGAACCCTGCTAACGGCATTGCGGGTATAGTGGGCATAGAGATAGGCAACCCGCTCTCCACTACGGCATCGGCGCGCTTCCTATTCTTCCTATACAGCCTCTTCTCGATATCCTTCCTGCTCAACTTCCTCGTCGGGATAATAAACCTGCTCCCGATACCGGGATTCGACGGCTGGAGGATATACAAGGCCAACATAAAGAGCAACAGGTTTATCAACGCCCTGGTCGCGATAATAGTGATAGGCCTCCTGATAAACGTGCTGCCTTGGCTCTACGTGTGAAGGGATGCCGCCCTTCTGAGTTCGGATACCGTTCCGAAATCCATCGTCGAGCCGTATCCCACCACTATTGCCCTCATGGAGTCTATCTCCAGCCTTTTCAGGACAGGGGATAGCAGTTCGCCCTTCGGCACGGTGTTCATCTCGGTGCCGGTCGAGAAGTAGCCGATTGCAGGAAACACTATTATTCTCGTGCCGTTGTACGCGCCGACCAGGAAGCATCTCAGCTTCTCTTTCCTGTCGACCTCATTGTACACTGCTACAGCAGGGTGCTCATGCCCCATTATCAGCGTATGAGTGCCTTTAGGTATTTCCTTAGGCAGCTCGTCGCCGTGGAAGAAAAGGTAACCGCTGGCAGCGAACTGCTCCGCGTGTATCTTCAGCCCCATGCTCTCGCGATACCTGTCGACAAAATTGTCATGGTTGCCCTTGACGATCGTGAGCGTCGCACCCCTTCCCTTCAGGAAAGCCGCGAGGTCGTAGAGCTCGTTGAACTCGTCGGTTGCGACAGTGGAAAAATCGTTCTTTATGTCGCCGTTTACTATTACGCTCCTGGCGCCGGTCGCGGATAGCGCCTTCGAAAGTGCCTCAGTTATGCCCTTCAGGTTGACCTTTGGCATGAATACGCCGCGGGAGGCCTGCGCGGCCTCATAGCCGAGATGCGGATCTGATATGACGAGCGCGCCGAGGCTCTTTACATGCGCAATGGGCATGCCGTCAATCAGCTCTATGTCGTCGTCCAGACGCATTTCAGCACCGTCACCTTGATTGGGCGATCTGCTTCAGCACCAGGCTGTGAAGCCTCTTCAGGTACTCGCGCTTGCCCTTCATCATTATTACATCTGCATGGCCGAACGTTATTATGTTGTGGGAGAATGGCGAGGGGTACTTCGTCGTTATGAATCTCACCTTTATCTTTCCGCTCTTTATCTTGCCCACCACCTCCTCCAGCCTTGGCAGGTCCATCATCTCGTTGAATATCTCGCGGTAGGTCTCCTTCAGTACCGGGAAGTTCTGGTCTATGCTCTCTACGGCCTTGAGCAGCAGCTGCGAGTTCACCTGCTGCCTTCCGACGTTTATCTTGTAGCCCTTGTAGTTCTTCAGTATCATGAAGCTCCTCGCGGCGACGTGCCTGAACTTCCTTCTCATCATCTCCGTGTTCCTTATGTTCCTCTTCAGCAGGGACCTTATGTCGGTGGTGCCCAGCTCGGCCATCACGTCGTCGACTGTCTTTTTCGTTATGCCCATGCCTCCCTTCGCATATATCGCGAAGCCGTTGTCGTTCACCATTATGTTCAGGTCGAGGTCGAGCTCCTCGCTGAGCAGTATGGCGACCGCCCTGGAAAGCGCGTCGTTCACGCGCCGCCCGAACAGGGAGTGGAAGACGAGGTACTCTCTGCCCTCGTCTATTTCCTTGGTGCGCTCAACCAGGATGGAAGTGTTGCTCGGCACCTCTTTCGCGAAAAGTATCTGCTCGAGGAAATAGCCGTACATCGATTCCTTCGCGTTCGCATCCACTGGCAGCGACGAGAGATAATCGTCGACCTTCTTCGGGATCTTCATCGATTTGCGCATCAGCGGGGCCCGCTTGCCCTTGATTGAATCGGTTATGCTCTTTGCAAAGCCCGCCCTGAACTCGCCTATCTCGTTCGCAAGCTCGTAGCTCAGCGGCAGCTGCTCCGAGAACCACGGAGGTATCGTCGGGCTGCTCGACTTCGCCTCGTGCACATAGCACTTCATTCCTTTCGCGTATTGGAACTCATAGAGCCTGCCTCCAAGGGCGAACACGTCACCCTGCTTGAGTCTTGTGAGGAACTCCTCCTCTATGTTTCCGACCCACCTAGTGCCGTTGAAGACGTTTACCGCCACTTCATCCGGTATCGTCCCCAGGTTTAGCATGTATATTACCTTGACGAGCTTGCCCCTCCTGCCAATCATGTTGGTCTTGTCATCATACCATATCTTGCCGTAGACCCTCCTGCTTTCCAGGCCCACATAGTTGCCTGCCAGGTAGTTTATCAGCGACATGAAGTCGTCCTTGTCAAGGTCGACATACGGATACGCGCGCCTCACCGTGTTGTACGCCTCGCCGACGTCCCATTTCCTGCTTATCGCCATTCCGACAATGTGCTGCGACAGCACGTCGAGCGGATCCTTTGGCACGGTGAACGCATCGAGGTGCTTCTTCCTTGCGGCGTCGAGCATGACCGATACCTCGACTAGGTCGTCCCTGTTCATGGCGATCATCTCACCCTTCGCGGTCGCCTTGTACGAGTGGCCGGCCCTCCCTATCCTCTGGACCGCCCTTGTGACGCTCTTCGGCGAGCCCAGCTGTATCACGTTGTCTATCGTTCCTATGTCCACGCCGAGCTCCAGGCTTGTGGATGATACCACACAGCGCAGCGCACCCTTCTTCAGCATGTCCTCCACTTCAAGCCTCGACTGCCTCGACAGTGAGCCGTGGTGCGCCGCCACGTCGCCCTCGCCGTACTTGAATCTCTTCTTTAGGTTGAACACTACGCGCTCGGTGCCGCTTCTCGTGTTAGTGAATATTAGCGCGGTCTTGCTCTTCTTTATTATGCCGTTTATCTCCTTGTAGAGCGCATTCTCCAACTGGGTTTCCGACACGCTTATTATGTCCTTGACGGGGCTGGTGGCCGTGACGTCAAGCTTCTTGCTCCATGAAGCGTCTACCACTACGCAGTCGCGCGGCGCGCCCTTCTCGTAGCCCACAAGGAACTTCGCCGCCTCTTCCAACGGGTGCAGAGTGGCCCCCAGGCCTATCCTAGTCGGGTTGTGCCCTATCTGTTCCGCCAGCCTTTCGAGCGATAGCACAAGGTGCACTCCGCGCTTGTTGTTCGCTAGCTCGTGCATCTCATCGACTATGACATACTCTAGCGAGTTGAACTTCTCTATGAGCTTCTCCGAGTTCAGCATTATCGCGAGGGATTCCGGGGTGGTGACAAGTATGTTCGGGGGAGTGAGCAGCTGCTTTCGCCTCTCGTTCTGTGGCGTGTCGCCGGTCCTAACCGCTATCGTGACCTTCCTGACGCCTTCCTTTATCATGGCTACCCCCTTCTCTTTCTTTATCACCTCGTAGATCTCGTCGAGCGGCCTTGTCAGGTTGTTGTATATGTCGTTGTTCAGCGCCCTCAGAGGCGATATATACAGGCAGTATATCTTGTCCTCTAGCTTGCCCGCAAGGCTGTAGTCGAAGAGGTGGCTTATTATGCTGGTGAACGCAGACATAGTCTTGCCGGAGCCGGTAGGTGCGGTGACCAGCAGGCTCTTCCTTTCGCGTATCAGCTTGAACGAGAACTTCTGCGGTGGGGTGAGCTCCTTGAAGTTGTGCGTGAACCATTCGCGCACGTATTTGTTCATAGAGTCGAGGCTCTCCCTGTCGTCAAAAGGCTTGTCAAGGTACTCTATCATATGAACACCGGCATTGCCGCGAAAAGGATCAGCTATCGCGTAATCAAATCGGCTTCAACTGATAAAAACCTGCGCCAAGAATGCGTAGAACCAGGTGCAAGTTTGCCTTTGCTCCAGGGGCGCGAAAGGGTTAAATATTTCCTAGCAAAATTGGGAAAAGGGGGATATGATGGATGCATTAGGAGATTCGTATTTTGTCCATAGGCGCGGATGGGAATTGCTTCGGGCCGTTGAAAGGGGGGACCCGAACTACTTGAAAGAGAGACTTTATGGGGGAATGTATGCGCATCCCTATTTCCAGAATGACGCTGACGGGGCGCTGGAAGCGGCGCTGGAGTATGAGAACCAATCCAAGCTGGTACCCGTCCTATTGGAGGATGTGGGATTTGTGGCATCGCTCTCGTATAGGACGCTGCTGGAGGCCGCGGGCAAGGCAAGGGGCACTCCGTTAGAGAAAATATTCGCTGAAACGCTTCGCGAGGTAGAGTCGGACCGCTTCGGAAAGCCGGACGGGCTGATTGAATATATGAGATATGTTGAAAGCGTTTACAACAAAGAAGACGGCAGAAGCATATTGAAGGGGCAGGACGCCTTCGTCTTCGCCGCTGAGAAATGCGACCTTATGAGCTTATTCTCGTTAATCTCTTGCGAGTATAAGAGATACATTGACGAGGAGACGGCCGAATTCGTAATCAGGACACTGCAGGGGAATGGCACTCCTGAAATCGAGAGGGAACACCTGGAATTACTTTTTAACAGTGCAATCAGGGAAAGGGAGTTGGCGGTGAACGCTGGCCGCTATAATGGATTAGAGAGTAAAAAGGCGGCGATAGAAAGGGAGGAAAGGGAACTGCTGCGCCAAACCGCAAAACTCGAGGAAAGGAGCGCGGCAGAAAAGGAGATACTGGGCAACATCGAAGAGTTTAAGGAAAAGGAACGCAGCAAGGGCTAAGCGCATTTATCAGGATAAGAAGTACAGGCATGCACATTGCACATGCCTGATTTAGGAATAGAAGCTACTTGTATATGGAATCGTACTGCGTGCCGTTGTCGTCGACTATGTGTATGCACTCGCCCTCGCACTCTATCAGGCATGCCTGGCAGAGTATGCATGCCTCGCCGTTGACCGCCACCGACTTCTCCTTGAAGTGGTTGTGGCCGTCCTGCACGTCCTTCCACTTCGCGTAGACCTCAGGATTCTCCTGCCCCTTCCACTGCTGCTCAGGTGGTGCGACGTCGCTGTTGACATCCTGCGCGTTCGAGTCCTTCATCTCGAACACCGCTACCGGGCACACGTCATGGCAATGCGTGCATCCCGTGCACTTCGGCTTGTCTACCCATACCTTCATGTGAACGCCTTTTGCTTTGCAGTTACGTCTATCGAGAGCTACTTATATATTCGTTGCCGTGCGCCGCATGAACGCATTTACAAAAAACAACGCGGCGTCACGCGCGGCATTACTGCCGGGATTACCCGAACAGTCCTGCGAGGCCTCCCGCGGCCTGCTCTTCGCTGGCCTTGCTCTCCTCAGGCTTCTTCTCCTTCTTCTCGGCACCTGCAGCAGGCGCAGCCTGTGCGGCAGCCGGCGCGGCCGCCTGAAGAACGCTTGCGTTCTTTATGGTCTCCTCGATGTTGACGCCCTTGAGCGCCTCCGCGACAGCCTTTGCCCTCGCCTCGTCAGGAGACATGCCCGCGGCCTTGACGACTTCCATCAGGCTGTTCGCGCTTATCTCCTTCTTCGCGGCATCCAAGAGCAATGCAGCATATACGTATTCCATACATTTCACCTTTTATCGCAATGTGTAATCCTAATTCTACCTAATTCTATTTCACAATAGTGTCTATCTGGGACGCCTGCACGCCGGCCTTGGCGAGAAGCCTCTCTATTATTCCAGGCTCATACAGCGTCCTCTCTACACCGAGCGCAATTGCATTCGTGTAAGCCTTGCCGATCATCGGCTTGATCGTGTACCTATTGACTATGTTGGCACCAGTGCTGAGCGAGACGGCCTTCGCGAATGCGGTGGATATGTCGATAACCACGCTCTGCGAGTTTATTGAAAGCACTTCCTGCGTGAACAGCATCTTGCCAGAGATGGCGAGCGCAGGCGCAATCGATGCGGTGAAAGGCCTGAAGTCGAGCAGCCTGAGCGCCTTCGCGACAGCAGGCGTTATGACCTGGCCCTTTTCCACGAGCACCTTGCTCTTTGCTATAACTACCTTGCCCTTGTCTATCTTGACGTCTATGCCCGCGGACTTGAGGTCCGTGACACCCTGTCCGGGTGGTATCGCAGTCTCTCCCGCATCTATGCTTATGGATGTGGGGGCAATCTGCTTCGGCTTAGCCGCGAGCTTCAGCTCGTTGGAGCGCAGCTTCTTGTTGAGCTCGAACGGTGATAGGTTTGTGAATACAAGCGCCGATGTGTTTGTTATCCTGTCCGCCAGCTCCTTGCCCTTGTCCATAGATTCCAGGGCGCGCAGCAGCAGGTTCTTCCTGCCGAGCATGAACTTGATCTCTGGCTTCAGCCTGTTTCTTGAAAGCTGCAGAAGCTTGTCAGGCACGCCCGTCAGCTGCACCACGCCCACTGTAGAGTAGGAGTTGAGCGCGGACTTGGCGTCCTCGACGAATTTAATTTTCTGCTGCTTCGATATTGCCATGGTAACACCCTCAGATCAGCCTGACCGGCTTGCTCATGGTAGTCTTCACGAACAAGGACTTTATGTTCTGCCTGCCTACCTTCTTCGCGACCGTGCTGACGACCGCGTCGATGTTTGCCGCTATCTTGTCGACATCCATGTTTTCCATGCCTACGCTGCAATGCGCAGTTGGAAGGTTCTTTCCCTTGCTCTTTATCGTGATTGTGTTGGATGCCGCGCCTACAGCCGCGTTGATGTCCGAGCCCATAAGAGGCTTCGGTATCCTGTTTCTTGGACCCAGGAACGCACCGAGAGCCCTTGCAATCTGCGGCATGAGGCTCGGCTGCGCGAGGAGAGTAGACCC
>JAKBHG010000028.1 GCA_021836925.1 Microcaldota archaeon
TGATAAAATATTCTTGAAATGTAATGTGGGAGTGAAACGTCAGGAACTTAAAAAGGTGATTAGACGATGCCGATATAAAAGTCAACAGCCTAGCAAAACCATACCGCATAGTATTTAAGCGTTAATTCTTATTAGATAACGAGATTTATGGCGGCTAAACCTAGTGAAGCGAAGACCACGATCGACACGCTCACCGAACTTCTCAAGAGCAAGGGAAAGATGGAGATAAACAAGATAGCCGACAGCCTCGGCATAGACGCTAGCATAGCGGAGAACCTCATAAAAGTCCTCGAGGACGCGAACCTCGTCAAGGTTACGTATGAGGTCGGCAAGATGTACGTAGAGCCAATGTCCGTGACCAGGGAGCAGGAGCAGGCATTCGCCGTTACAAGGGCAGAGGAGAAGACCACCATCGACAACGCGATAGCTGTCCAGAAGGTCGCGCTCGACAAGTACGAGACGCAGCTCGGCGAGATAGAGCTATCCGTAAAGGGGGCGCAGCGCGCATTCCAGCAGAAGTTCCCCGACCTTGAGCGGCAGCTCGGTGGGATAAACAAGATCTACTCCGCTCTCGAAGAGGAGAATTCCAAGATAGATTCGATCAGCAAGAAGGCGGAGTCCGTCTACAACGACATAAACAAGAAGATCACGGACCTCTACGGCAAGATAGAGAGCGCGGAGAGCGCGAACGTCGAGAAGGCGCGCTCCGAGGCCACAAAGATGCAGGTTACGATAAAGAAGGCAGAGGAGCTGAGCGGGCAGCTCGACACTCTTTCGAAAAGCAAGGACAGGGCGCTTGCTGTGATAAGGAGCAGCATAGAGGAGCAGCTCAAGGCGCTCGAGAAGGAGCTCGACGTCGCGGAATCAAATATCAACGATCAGCTAAAGGAGCACAGGGCCGAGCTGGAGGCGAGCGCAAACTCTATAAAGAACCAGGCGAAGGTGATAAACGACCTCGTCAAGCAGGTCAACAGCTTCATGCACGAGAAGGAGTCGGCGAAGAAGGCGCTCAACGATGCGAAGTCCGCATTCAACGACGAGTATTCAAAGCTCTCTGCGAGGGTAGCAAGCACCGGAGGGGTGCTGAAGAAGCAGATCTCAGACATGCTTATAGAGCTCAACAGCGTGAAGGGCAGCTTCGGGGATGCATCGAAGCTCTACGACCAGATGCAGGAGCTTAAGAAAGATATAGATGACGTGCAGAAGACGATAGACCAGCTCAAGGGCGAGGCATCGAAGCTTACAGGCATGGTGCAGACCGCGGCGAGCGCAAAGGCATCCGCCGACGTCAAGGACAAGGCGATCAAGGATGCGAATACGAAGATAAGATCGCTCTCCACTGCAGTCTCTGACCTACAGGACCAGATAACGAAGCTCAAGAAAAAGGCAGGCGGCGCCGGAAAAGGGAACGGCAAGAAGCAATAGTGTGTTGAATGGCAGACGCAAATGCGGCTAAGCGCGATGAGGAGGAAGAGGATGACCCTTCGCCGGAGCGGGTGCTCTACCATTACAATCTGAATGCGAACGGGCTTCCTATCGAGGTCAACATAAAAGAGATGCCTAGCGAGTTCGTGCCTATATACGAGGTCACGGTGCCGGGAGTCGGCATGGCTACAAAGGTGCTAATCCTCTCGCTCAGGACAGAGCTGCTCACCATGGTGCCGATAGACCCGTCGAAGACGGAGAACAAGGAGTATCTCGAGGAGCTGACGAAAAAGGTATTCTCCGCCAGCAGGATCCTGATCGACAAGTACCTTCCGGGCACCAGCGAGAGCACGAAGGACATACTCTCAGCATATGTAAGGAACATGATGCTCGGATTCGGAGACCTGGAAGCCCCGCTTGCAGACGAGAACCTTGAAGAAGTAGCGGTCAACGGTGCGAAGGACCCGATATGGGTGTTCCACAAGGCGGCAGGCTGGTGCAAGACAAACATACGCATGCAGAACGAGGAGGCGATTTACGACGAAGCGGAGATGATAGGCAGGAGGGTCGGGAGGGAGATAAACAACCTCGCCCCCCTCATGGACGCCGATCTTGCCGACGGCTCCAGGGTAAACGCTACGCTGTTCCCGATATCGCAGGTGGGAAACCTTATAACGGTCAGGAAGTTCGAGAAGAATCCATGGACCATGCCTGCGATGATAGCGAACGGAACGATCAATCCGTATCTTGCGGCTCTTACATGGATGTCAATACAGAACGAGGTGAGCCTTCTCATAACCGGAGGCACGGCTGCGGGGAAGACCAGCTTCCTGAATGCATCCAGCATATTCTTCCCGGCGAACAGGAGAGTGGTTTCAGTAGAGGAAACGAGGGAGCTGTCCCTGCCAAACTTCTTCCAGTGGGTCCCCCTCGTAACAAGGAGACCCAATCCGGAGGGGAAGGGAGAGGTCACGCTCTACAATCTTATAATAAATGCGCTCAGGCTCAGGCCAGACATAGTGGTCGTCGGCGAGGTCAGGGTCGCGAAGGATGCGGAGACGCTTTTCGAGGCAATACACACGGGGCACGCTGTCTATGGCACCCTCCACGCGGATAACGCGCAGGATACCGTCGTAAGGATGACGAACCCGCCGATAGATACGCCAAAGGTGCTGCTCAACGCACTCGGCGGCATAATAGTAACATTCAGGTACAGGAAGGCGGGGATAAGGAGAATCCTGGAGTTCGCAGAAGTGATGAAGACAGGGGATGCGAACGTGCTCAACAGGTGGAACATAAGGAACGACACGTTCTCGCAGGTCGGCGACATGACGAGGCTGGCTGATACTGTTGGCCTGTACGGCGGCCTTACAAGGAAGGAGATGGAGGACGACATAGCCGAGAAGGCCAACGTGCTCGTGTGGATGGTCAAGCACGGCGTGCTCAGCACAGACGATGCGGGTTTCGTCGTCTCCAACTATTACAAGAACAGGGAGAAGGTCCTCGACATTGTGAAGAACGACCTCCCATACTCAAAAGGCATATTCTGATGATTAGATTGGATTAGCATGGCTGAAGATGAAAGCGACTACCAGAAGATGGTTGCGCTCATAGAGGACGTGGAGCAGACCTCGCAGAGGAGCGAAGTAAACTACATAAGCGTAGCTTCAGCCGTGGCCGCCCCAACACTCCAGGCCGGCGATTATGAGAAGGTGGTTGCGTTCATAGACGAGATGGAGGGCGGCGGAGCCTCTAAGAGGAAGGAGGTGAAGGAGAAGCCGATAGCGCCGGCCGCACCGTCGCACCTTGTCACTTCCGGCGTTGCGCAGGCGAAGTATGCCGGTTCTGTCCCCCCATCGGCCGCTGCGCCTCCAAGGCAGCCGCAGCCTCCTGGAAGACCGTCGGCAGAGGCTGTGCAGAGGCACAAGGAGAACATATTCAGGGAGCTGGGCGAGATAGCGAAGAAGTTCGGCGGAGCCAGGCAGCCTGCTATCAAGAAAAAGAAAGTCAAAGTTGAGGAGCTCGTGCTTCCAAACCTGTCCCTCGCAGACCAGATATCGGAGCTAGAGCGGATAATAGAGGGCCTCCAGGAGAACGTCTTCGACCAGGAGCATCTCGCCGTGATAACAGACGAGGTGCGCGGGCTGAGGCAGATCGCGGTTGACGAAGCGAAGGTCAAGAAGCGCGAGAAGCTGAACTCATTGGAGCAGTCGCTCTGGGACCTGAGGAACCAAAGGCTCACCGATGCAATCCTGCTTATACAAAAGCTTAACGCTGGTGCTGGCTGATGGACCTTTTCAAGAAAAAGAAGAGGGTTATAGAGGTCGGCGGGCAGAAGATAGAGCTGGAGCCGAAGCCGCGGAAGGGGCTTTTCGGGTCTTTCGGCAATAGGGAGAAGCACGAGACGCCAGAGCCCAAGAAGCTGAAGATGCCCGAGCTGGTCTTTGTGCAGAAGCAGAAGAAGGAGGAACAGCAGCGACCATGGACGCCGCCTCTGGAATCCGCAGCTCAGCCTGCGCAGCAGAAGCAGCCGACTCAGCAGCCGGCAGCAACCCCGCCAGCAGCAGCCGGCGCAAAAAAGGCAGGCTTCTCGCTTTTTGGAAAGAAGAGGGAGAGCGCAATCCCGATGCCCCAGCAGAAGATAGAGGTGCCGAAGCTCGAGGTCCCGCAGAAGCCGATCCCTGCCGCGAAGCAGAGGAAGCAGGCCGCGGCCGGCAGGCCTCATAAGCCGGGCGCGCTCGATGAATACTTCAAGAGGGTTGCTGTAAAGCAGAAGGGGCTAGAGGCCGCGCTCAGGGAGGAAGGGATAGAGACCAGCGTGCGCGACTTCGTGAAGAGGATGTTCTTCTCTGCGCTGCTTTCCAGCATCGTGCTCGCTATTGTCATGTATCTCGTGCTGACCAGCATAGGGCTCACAGCCGCGGAGGGAGCCATATTCGCCGTACTTCTCGCGGTCGCGATATTCCAGGGAGCTTACAGGTCTTTCCTGCAGTACCCGGTGATAAGGGCGAAGCGCTCATCCAGGAATGTCGAGAAGGACATACTTTTCGCTGCGAGGGAGATGATAATATCCCTGCGTTCCGGAATGCCGCTCTACGACGCAATAAAGTCGGTTGGCACAGGCTACGGCGACGCGAGCATAGAATTCTCTAGGATAGTGGACAAGGTGAGGTTCGGAGCGCCGCTCGACGAGGCGGTCGATTCCTCTATCGCTGCATCGAAGAGCCCTTCATTCAGGAGGATAATGCTGCAGGCTTCCGTTAGCATAAAGGCGGGAGCTGACGTGATAACAGCGCTGCAGGGCGCGCTTGACCAGCTCTCACAGGAGAGGGTAATAGAGATGAGGAGCTACGGCCAGAAGCTCAATGCGATAGCGATGTTCTACATGCTCTTCGGAGTCATACTTCCAAGCATGGGCATAGCTGTTGTGACTATTCTCACAACGTTCATATCGATATTCTCTGTCACTACTTCAGTTCTTGCAATGATACTCGTGGTCATATTCCTGCTTCAGATCGCATTCCTGCGGCTTATAATAAGGTCGCGTCCTATATTCACAATGTGATGCCATGGCGCCGATAAACCTGGAAAGATACATCTCGAGGGGGATGGCCAGGTCTGTATCCAGGAGGCTGGATCTTGCAGGCCTCAAGATGTCGGTCGACCAGCTGCTGTGGGCCATGCTGCTGCCGGCGATAGCGATAATCGTCCTTACCACCATATACCTGGCCATGGTCGGGTTTTCCGTGTTCCTCGCCTTCGGGCTTGGAGTGCTCGGCGCAGGAATACTGGTCGCATTTGTCTACTTCACGATTGAGTACAAGATAGACCAGAGGAAGACAAGGCTCGAGAGGATGCTGCCGGACTTCCTGCAGATAGTCGCCGCGAACCTTAAGAGCGGCGTGTCGCTGGAGAGGGCGATGCTGATGGCGTCGAGGTCAGAGTTCTCCTTCCTTAGCGAGGACGTAAGGGAAGTCAGCAGGAGGGTTTTCGGAGGTGAAACGTTGGAGGACTCCCTCCAGGACTTCGCTAAGAAGTACAGGTCGTACCAGCTTCGCCACGCTATAAAGATGATAATAGAGGCGCTCAAGTATGGAGGCGCGATGGCAGACCTCATCACCTCGCTCGCAAAGGACATGCGCGACCAGCAGATGATCCAGAAGGATGTGGCTGGCCAGATGGTGATGTATTCGATATTCGTCATGTTCGCAGGGCTGATAGTCGCTCCCGTCCTATACGGCCTCACCACGCAGATGATCGTGATTACCACTACGGTCTGGGGCAGCATTCTTCAGTCGAATCCCGGAGGGCTTCCCACTACAGGTGTCGCTTTCCTCAGGCCCAGCCCTCCGCAGATAACTGCGGACCAGTACAGGATCTTCGCATACCTCGCGATAATCCTCACCACCGGTTTCGCTAGCCTGATCATGTCTGCAATCAGCAGCGGCTCTCCGCTCAAAGGGCTGCGGCTGATGCCCGTATTCATAGCGATAGGGATTATCATCTACTTCGTAGTGCAGGCAGTGATAGGCGGGTTCTTCTCAAGCCTCGGCACCCTGTGACATCTGATGAAGGGCTCCAGGAGCGTGACATCTCCCACCAGTAAACGATGCTGGCTTCCCAAGCGAAATATGGTGTGAAGTTGTTTTCTCCCGAATGGAAAAAGGGAATTTTCCCAGATGAAGATTCGTCTGATGATTCTGGGCGACTACTTCTGCGGTTTGCTTTCATCCCGCCCATAACACCAATAAACAATGCGGGATTTCCCGCTCACATTGTTAACCAGCAACAAGTTTAACTGATAGGAATCGTTATCTGCGCGCTCAGCCCCTGATTACCAGCAGAATCCGTAGCCTCCAGCTGTACGCAGTAAGCGCCGTTAAAGCTGCTTCCTGTATTAAAGACATAGTTGGACGGTGCCGTTCCAGTCCCGCCTGAGATCTGGTTGACAGAAACCCCATTGCAGTTGCCATTAAAAGCAAATCCAGACAGCCACGCGTATGTGTACGGGCTGCCTATTCCGCCGCTGGCCCCGATATCATTGACCGTCACTATGGTATCAGAGTACACGCTCGAGGGTGAATATGTTGGCGTCGCGATGCTGACAGGGCCTGGCGCCGACGCCGGAATTTTCACCACTGTCTCTGCCTGCCCATAGAACCCCCCTTTGTCTGCTACACTGAGCCCTATGCAGTATCCAAATATATTAGTTCCCGAAGCTGCGGTAAAGATATAGTTTGTTGGAACAGTCCCAGACCCTCCGGATGTAAAGGTGGCTGGGTTGCCGCAATAATACTCGGTTTGCCCACTTAATGTGTATGATAGGTATGGTTGTTGTTCCCAGGAGTATGTGAATGGCGTTACACCATCTTGCGCTCCAGAATCAGACATCGATACTGTGTTTCCTGCAAGCACGAGATTGCCCTGGTCAGAAACCGGTGCAGGCAGCAAGAGATAGAGAACAGGCGGAGGAACCGGCGCAGTGCCGCCATTGTTTGCATGATAATCATAAGCAATCTGCGCGCCTGCTCCTCCATTACCACCTCCGCCGCTTGTAGTGATATCGCCAAGCCCATTAGTGCAAGAGGTCAAGGGGGCGCCGTAACCTCCTCCGGAACTGAAGATTGACCCTATGCTGTTGTATGTACCATTATATGCCAAAAGTATAGTGCCTCCTCCCCCGCCTCCGCCTCCCCCGCCTTCAGCGTTGGGGTCGCTACAGCTAGAATCATAAACGGTACCGCCCTCGCCGTCTGTTGTTATGGTGCCTGCATTATTTATGGCATTTGCTTGGATATAGACTCCACCAGAGCCAGCCCCTCCACCGCCTCCGTTGGTTGTCCCTGTAGCAGCTCCAACCACATAGCCAGCCCCTCCACCTCCGCCTCCACCTCCTCCACTGAGGCCCGTGTAGTAATCATTGAGTATCTGCGCTGCCGTTATAGAACCTGGGCCTCCACCTCCGATGCCCCCGCTGTCCGCCACCGGGCATAAGCTGCATCCTCCTATGCCTATATTACCCGTTCCTGTGCCGCCTCCAC
>JAKBHG010000029.1 GCA_021836925.1 Microcaldota archaeon
GAAGGAGAGTCTAATCTTACCATAAGCTCTTTCCTTACTTTATTGTGCAACAGAAAGGCTTGAACTTGTCTTTAGTCTAACTTGGTCGGTCACTTGAGCAGCACGCCGCCGTCAACTACTATCTGGGAACCGGTCATATACGAAGACATATCGGATGCGAGAAAGAGAACGGCTCTGGCTATATCGTCCGGATCGCCCATCCTTCCCATAGGTATACGCGATTGGAATTCTTTCATCACAAGGTTCATGTCTATCTTCTGATCCATTGCAGACTGCATCGCCTGCACGCCCGGAGTGAGTATACCCCCAGGGGCGACTGCATTCACCCATATATTGAATGGGGCAAGTTCTAGCGCAACGTTCTTGGTAAAGCCCCATACGCCGTGCTTTGATGCGTCGTAATGGGCAAGGCCTATTGATGACGGATGCAAGGCATCTATTGAGGTTATGTTGATTATCCGACCGCCATTGCCGCGCTTCTTCATCTCTTCAGAGCAGTACTTGGTGCAGAGAAATACTCCGATGAGATTGGTGTCTATGACCTTTTTAAAATCCGTAAGTTGCATGTAGGAAACTGGCATTGACGGGAATATGCCGGCGTTGTTGACCAGGATATCCACTGCCCCATACTTTGATACGGCAGCATTAACCATCGCTTTCACATCATCTTCCTTTGACACATCAACTTGCACGGCAAGAGCCCTAAATCCTTTGCCAGAAAGTTCGGTTGCTGTCGCTTGAGCTTCATGCATGTGCAGGGATGCGACAACGACGTTTGCACCCGCCTCTGCAAGACGGTAAGCTATTCCCTTGCCTATGCCGACTGCTCCGGTAACTATGGCGGTTTTTCCATCGAGTCGAATGAGCTCATTAATCGGCCGGTTATCCACAATTATCACAATAGGATATTGGCGCCAGGATATATACACACATTGTGCTCTCTAGATGCCGATTATCTCGATTGATTTGACCCTTGAACGCATCCCCCTCACTATCCTTATCGATGACTTGCTGACCTTGAAGTGCGCTGCAAGCAGCTCGATGAGACGCACGTTTGCCGCATTCTCGCGCGGCAGGGCATCTATTTTTACACGATAATTGCCATCGCTACCATCTACTGAAGGCTTCCTTGAATTTGGCACGACTTTTACACTAATAAGCATCTTTCACAACTCATGGATGAAGGAACGAGGCTGCATTGCCGGCAAGGGAGATGATGGGCTGTGGGTATATGCCAAAGACTATGGTGATTGCGACGCACAGGAAAACGGCAAACGCAAGCGGCTTGCTCATGTACATTGGCCGACCGCCAGATTTCTCAGTGTACATGGCCATTATTGCGCGGATATAATAGAAGATGGAGATTATGCTATTAATTATCCCTATGATTGCAAGCCAGAGAAGGTTGGCATTTATCGCACTAAAGAAGAGAAGGAACTTGCCTATGAATCCCGTGGTGAACGGAAGGCCGATGAGCGAGAGCATGAAGAGCGCCATCGCGAAGGCCGCGAGCCTATTCTCATCCTTCAGGCCTATCAGGTCTTCTATCTCTACCCTGTTCTTCGATTCGAGCCATGCAACTATGGCGAGAAGGCCGATGAAGAGTATCATATGGGAGAAGATCTGGAAGAGCGCAGCGGTTATTCCCGCTGCTGTTGCCGTTGCTATCCCTATCATTATGTAGCCCGCCTGCGAGATCGATGAGTAGGCAAGCATGCGCTTCACGTTGCGCTGCATTATCGCAACAAGGTTCCCGTAGAACATCGTCAGTGCCGAGAGGATCGCGATTATCATGAACGCCGAACCGTAGGAGACGAATACAAGCATCAGTATCTGAATCAGCGCCGCGAATCCGACCTTCTTGTTTATTCCTCCGAGCATCGCCGTGGCGTACGCAGGGGAGCCCTCATAGACGTCGGGGAGGAGAACGTTGAATGGGAAGACCGAGGCCTCGAAGCCCAGGGCCGCGATAAATAGCACGACCGCAAGAATGAGTATGTCGGTCTGCTGACCTGCCTGCTGCAGGCTTATGCTGTTGGATCCGCCGTAGAGTACGACGATAGCAAACGAGAGTATCGCAATGCCTATCGATCCCATTATGAAGAGCTTCGTTGCCGCCTCAAGGCTTCTCCTCGACAACAGTATTATGAACACCGTCGGTATGGTCATCAGCTCCAGTCCCACGAATATCGTCACCAGGGAGACCGACGAGGCGACAAGGTATATTCCCATCAATGCGAACGAGGCCATGAGTGAGAAGTCGCCGAACCTCGGTGCGTAAGAGAAGGCTATGGAAGTGACGAGCAGCAATCCGAATGTCATCAGCGCCATGAAGAAGAGCGAGAAAGGGTTTATCGAGATCGCCCCGAACATTGTTGCCGCGGACCCTGTGTAGAGCATCCATCCCAGAAGCACCATGAGGATGATCATGACTATGGTGTTGTATGCGAAGTGGAATCCGTTCCTGTTCGTCATCCTGATTAGTATGTTCCCCAAGACCAGCAGAGCCGCTACCCCGAACAGCAGGTGCGGGAGTGTTGCAAGAGCGACGATCTCTGATACTCCGAATGCCATCAAGCCACCATGTAGACGTATGCGAGCAGGAAGATGAGCCCTATCACGAAGATGAAGGCGTAGGGGTTTATCGACCCCACGGAGATCCTCCTGAAGCGCGAAGCAACGAGTATTACGGTGTGGCCCAGATAGTCGAGTGCTGCGTTGAGATAGTCGTCAAAGAAACCAATTCCATCACCTATGTAGTACACGAACTTGGCCAGCAGATTGTAAACCGCAATGAAGATCACATGGCTGTAAACGACTGGCCCGAGATGGCCGATCGACTTCTTGGACAGCGTCTTCGAGTATCTTGATGCGTATACGAGATAGCCCAGCACTGCTCCAAATACGACAAGGACCGTGAAGACTGCCCCGTCCATGGTGCCTATCCCTATCGACGAGCTGTTGGCGAGATAAGGCTCCGACGTGGCACCTACCGATATGAAGCCCTGGATGTCGAGGAAGACGAACGATGCCGCTACTGTCAGCACCGCGAGGAACGCAATGGGGTACACGATCTTCCCTGCCTCTCCTTCGTATCTCATCGCGGTCCTAATGTCTGCCGTAGGTTTGGAGAGCAGGAAGAACCACCTGAAGATATAGAAGCTTGTGGCGAATCCTATCGCCGATATTACCGCATATATCATTATGTTTCCAAGCAGCGATGTGTCGAGGCTTGCGGCAGCGAAGAATCCTGACAGCGGGAAGAACCCCGCGAGCGAGAGCACACCGAGAAGCGTGGAGATATAGAGCAACTTGTTTGTTCCCAGCCCCGATACTCTTCCCAGCTGCTCCTCGCTGGTGGACCTCATCACCGATCCGGCACTGAAGAATAGGAGCGCCTTGTAAAAGCTCTGTATGATAAAGAAGTATATCGCGGCGAAGACCGCGCCTACGCTCACCGCAATGAGCATGAGCGAGAGCTCCTGGACCGTTGAGTAAGCAAGAACCCTCTTTATCTGCGTCTCCTTCATTGCATTCAGCGTGGACACCACCGCGGTGATTATTCCAAAAATAAGCATAAGGCCCAGGAGGTCCGTGCCGCGGAACAGGGGGAGAAGTATTATCGCGGCGAAGACGCCGGCCTTGACCATCGTGCTCGAGTGGAGGAACGCCGAGACCGGGGTGGGTCCCTCCATCGCCTCGGGAAGCCACTCCTGGAATGGGAACTGTGCCGACTTCGTGAATATCGCTACGAGAAGGAGCAGCGCCCCGGCGTAGAGCTTTATCGGGATCACTGCGGGGATCGATGCGAGTATCGCGGAGAACTCAAGGGTTCCGAAGTAGCTCCAGAAGATTGCAATCGATGCGATGAGCGCGATGTCGCCTATGAACACGGTCGTTATCGCAAGTCTTGCGGCCCTGTCGGCCCTCTCTCTCACGTGCCAGAATCCTATGAGCAGGTAGCTGAAGAGGCTGAGGAACTCCCACGATATGAAAAGGAGTATGAAGTTACCGCTCATCGCGAAGACCACCATCGAGATCTCAAAGGCAAGCATCTCGGCGTAGTACCTTCTCTGCTCACTCTGCGTCTCCATGAACGACGCGGAGTATATCATTATCAGCGTGCCGATGAAGAGCACTATGAACATCAGCGCTAGGTTGAACTCCTCTATCGTCATCGTTATGTTGAACGTGAAACTTCCTATCGTGAACCACGGCACCGTCGTCGTTCCGTAATTGATGAAGTAGAGAAGGCACAGGCTGCCCACGCTGCCGAGTATCGCGGCATACCTTGGCCATCTCCTGTTCCCGGAGAGAAGCACTGCTGCCAGCGCGGCGAGCAACGGCACTACGAGCAACAGCGGGAACATGCTACCACTTCATCCTTGTAAGCTTCGAGACGTCGAAGTCGATCCTCCTAAACTTCATGTAGACGTAGAATGTTATCAGCGTGATTATCTCAACCGCGGCAACGGACCATATGCTTATCAGAAGGACCATCGCCCCGGGGTTGACCGTATTGTTAGCCTCGAAGAAGGCCACAAGGGCTATCGTGCTCGCTATGAGTATCAGCTCTATGCCAAGCATTATCACTATGAAGTGCCTGTCAGTGGCCAGGCCTGCCATGGCGATCCCGATCAGGGCAACGGCGAGCGCGAATACGTAAGCGAGCACTATCATCAGGTCACCAGCCTCGTGAACTTCTTGAGGAACAACGCGCTTCCTACGGCCGAAGCGAAGAGGAGCACGACCGCCCCGAAGATCACAAAGTAATAATCCTGCAGCGCCGCCCCGAACGATGCAACCATGCTGTAACCGTTGGGGCTGACGCCCTGACCTACCGCCATGTAGGTGAAGGCGTAGAGGCAGAACGCCACGGCTACGGCAACGATGAAGAAGTTACGGTAGCTTATGTACCTTCTCTGCTTCTCCTCGTACGCTATGGCGACCATGAGGTACGTGGAAAGCCCTCCCACGAACACGAGGAGTTGCAGCATTGCAACGAAGACCTGCCCCAAGAGAAGGAAGATCACGGCGCTTCCTGTGAATGCCGCTGTCAGGGCGAGTATCGCATGGACCAGTCTTCTTGACGTGAAGATGACCAGGGCCGATAGTACCATCAGGGCCGCAACCGAATCGAGCGCTATATCGTATAGTCCTATCATGAAAACCTACTCGAGCTCCTCCGGGCGCGTCAGGAGCTCCCTCTTATCGTATGCCTCGTACGAGTAGTCCTTCGAGAGCGTGAGGCACTTCGGAGGGCAGACCTCCTCGCAGAGCGCACAGAATAGGCACCGTTCATGCCCTACCTGCGGCATTACCTTCTTGCCCCTGTCCGTGAGCACATCAACCATCGTTATGGTCTTATTCGGGCAGATGAGCTCGCACGCCCTGCAGCTTATGCACGTGCTCATGTCCAGCCTCAGCTTACCCCTGTAGCTGTCCGGAAGGGACTCCCTCTTCTCCGGAAACTCCACCGTGGATCTCTTCTCGGAGAGGGCCTTTATAGAGCGCATCAGCGGCCTGATCATAGAATCACACTGCGAACAGTATATACACCAATACAAGGTTTATTAATGAAAGCGGGAGGAGCCAGGTCCATCCGAACCTGAGTATCCTGTCAAGCCTCATCCTGACGGTAGAGGCCCTTATCACGATGACGAACAGGGCTATGATGAAGGCCTTCAGTATGAGCCAGACTATGCCGGAAAGGACGGGTCCGGCCCATCCGCCGAAGAAGAGTATGGCGATGAGAAGGCTGCCAAGGAAGACCTTCGTGTAATCGATGAAGAGTGCGATCGCGTAGTAGGGACCGCTGAAGTCGGTGAGCCACCCTGCGATGAGCTCCGAGTCCGCTTCCCTCAGGTCGAACGGAGGCCTCTCCATCTCCGCGAGCATAGCCACGAAGAAGACGAAGAATCCGACCGGCATTGCGATAGCGAAGTAAGTGAAGCTCGACTGCGCCGCTATTATCCCGGAGAGATTGAAGGTCCCTGCCGCAAGCGCGATCCCGGCAACAACTATCATCATGGGGAGTTCGTAGCTGACGAGCAGGATGACCGACCTCTGCGCGCTTATGTCTGCAAACTTGTTCCCGGTGGCAAAGCCGGCGATGAAAACCGTGAGAGGGAGGAACGCTATCACTACAAAGATTACCAGGAGGCCGAGACTGAGGTTTGTTGCAAGGATCCCCGGGGTGAACGGAAGCAGCAGCACCAGGAATGTCGGTATCGCAAGCAGCAGTATCGGCGCGATTATCATGAGCAGCCTGTCCGAGTTTGCGGGGGTTATGTTTTCCTTCGCAATCAGCTTTATCAGGTCTGCGAGGTTCTGCAGTATGCCGTACTTCCCCACGTATGTTGGCCCGTGCCTGTGCTGTATCTTCGCTATCATCTTCCTCTCGACCCATCCGAAGACGTAGGCGAAGATCGAGATCATTATCATGACGGCTATTGCGTATACCAGCACCGCAACGGAATAGAGCAGAAGGCTTCCCGAGCCGGTCCATGACTGCCACCATGCTGTAATCGGAGAGAGCAAAGAGTAAATCATAAGAGTCAGGTTACTTGTCAACACAGGCCATCACCGTATCTAAGGATCCCATTATTGCGAACATGTCCATGAGCCTCTGCCCCCTTGCCAGGTGGGGCAGTGCGGCAAGATTTATGAAGTTCGGAGAGCGTATGGAGAGCCTGTAGGGCTTCTGGGGGTCGGCAACCATGTACATCATTGCCTCTCCCCTTGGGCACTCCCTGCTCACAGCCACTACCCTGTTCTTTGCCGGAGGACCCACGAGCTTAACTGCCATTCCCTTCGCGTCGCCTTCGGGGATCTTCTTGATGGCCTCGCGGACCAGCCTGGCGCTCTCCCGGATCTCCATGACGCGGACCCTGTACCTGGCGAAGTTGTCACCCCTGCTGTCTGTCTGGATCTCGAAGTTGAGCTTGTCGTAGACGTAGTACGGCTTCGCCTTCCTCACATCATAACGGACTCCTGAAGCTCTCAGCACTGGGCCTGTCACGCCGAGCGCCTTGGCGTCATCTGCGGCGAGCACCCCGACACCCTTCATCCTCTCAATGAAGATCGGGTTCTTCTCAAGGAATGCCTCGTACGCGCCGAGCCTCTTCTCCAGGTAGTCAAGGAACTCCGTGCAGTTGTCTGCGAAGTCAGGGGGTAGGTCCATCGTTACGCCTCCAACCCTCATGCTGACATAGAACATCCTCTGTCCTGTGAGCTGCGCAAGGAGGTCCAGCGCCCTGTCCCTGTCCTCGAAGCCCCACATGAACATCGTGAACATGAGCCCCATGTCGTTGCAGAGGGCGCCGAGGAAGAAGAGATGGCTCGCTATCCTCTGGAGCTCGAGCTGTATCACGCGGACGTACATTGCGCGCTCCTTGACCTCTATGCCGAGCGCGGCTTCCACCGT
>JAKBHG010000030.1 GCA_021836925.1 Microcaldota archaeon
CAAAGATGTACCTGTCTACCCCCTTTGGAACTATTCTCTGCCTCATCCCCCTTAGCTTTGCTTCCGAAATCCACATCGCCTCCTCGTCCCTACCATCCTCGCTACGGTATATGATATCCTTGCCAAAGAGCTTGCGGTTGGTTATTTCACCGGAATAGATGAAGCAGACCTCGTGCTCCCTCTTTCCCTTCGACACGAATATGTTCTCCATGGCGCCGAGGTAGCGCAGGTTGCTTATGCCTGACTTTATCTCCTCGCGTATCTCGCGCTTTATGGTCTGGTCGCTCCTTTCATACATCTCGACATGCCCGCCAAGTGGCCGCATCAGCCTGCGGCTCTTACCCGCCCACTGCATTAGGAACTTACCGTCATGCTTGCATATCAGCATCGCTTTCAGGACGAAATTATATTTTTCCATATTACCACTCATTTTCCTATCTCAGAGAATATGGTCTTCGCAACTATGTTCGCTGGGCTTATGATGTGCTTAAGCCCAAGATCCGTGAGATGCCTCTCAAGCTCTTCCGTATTCGCTATTACAATGACCTTGTCGATGCTGGAGAGCGACTTAGCTACTATCGCCGCGTATACAGTCCTCGAGCTCTCCCTCAAGTCTATTATTATCTTCTTCGAATTGCCAAGGTTGAAGGCGGACATGTCGCTCTCCGAGGTCTCGTCAGCCACGTAAGTTGAATAGCCCTTCTCCCTGAGCTGGTCAACTATCACCTTGTCTGACGTGACAACTATGAACTTCTTGCCCTCCTTCTTCAGCTTGCTCGCCAAGAGCACATTAGTCAGGTCGTAGCCTATAAGGACTATGTGCCCCTTCAGGAGCCTCTTTTCGAAACTTGATATTCTTCCAGACAATTTTACCAACCTCTGATTTATCACTTCTCCGGATATCGCCGTGACGACGCTTAAGAATACGGCAAGACCGGATATTATTAGCACTATGTCGAAGACTCTTCCAAGCGCGGTGACAGGGACAATGTCCCCGTAGCCCACGGTGCCAACCGTAACCACTGTGAAATAGAGCGCGGTTATCAGCGAGTTTATATGCACGTTGAAGTTGCCGCTTTGGCCCAATATGTAAGTGCCGAAGGTGCCGAACGCCAAGACCGCAGCTATTGCAATCACGTATGCGATTGTAATTGACTTTACCGCCATTGCATTCAACCTTGCCGGATTATCCTTTTATTACTTCTCTTGGGAAACTTATTAAATGAAAAGCCCAGACAGAGGATCGGGCTTTAAACGAGTTTATTAGGTGCGGTTGCAATGGATGCTGAAATAAGGGACCTGAGGAAGGACGTTCACCAGATAGATGCTGACGAAAGCGCTGGCATGAAAGTGCCTGTCAGGATATACGCGAACGACTATATAATAAGCCACATAAGGAAGGACAGGACGCTGATGCAGGCGATGAACGCCGCTAAGCTTCCGTCAATAGTGGACGCAATGATGGTGATGCCGGACGGGCACGAGGGATACGGCTTTCCAGTGGGTGGAGTGGCTGCGTTCAATGCAGAGGATGGAATAATATCCCCTGGCGCGATAGGGTTCGACATTAACTGCGGCGTGCGCCTCATAAGGACCAACCTTCCCTATGAGGAAGTGAAGCCGAAGATTGGCGCCGTTATGGACGCGCTGTTCAGGAACGTGCCCAGCGGAGTTGGGAGCAAGTTCAAGTCCGGCTTCACGATGGCTGAGCTGGACAGGATAGCGTTGGAGGGGGTGGAATACGCGATAAAGAAGGGGTTCGGCTTCGAAAGCGACATAGAGAACACAGAGGAAAGGGGATGCATGGAGCACGCCGACCCGTCGAAGGTGAGCCAGCTGGCGAAGAAGAGAGGGGTGCAGCAGCTTGGCACACTTGGGGCAGGAAACCACTTCCTTGAGGTGCAGCGCGTCGAGAAGGAGGTTGATGCAAGGCTTGCGAAAGCCTATGGCTTATATGAGGGGCAGACCGTAATAATGCTTCATAGCGGATCTAGGGGCTACGGCCACCAGGTGTGCAGCGACTTCCTGGCGACGTTCGCTGATTACCAGAGGAAGAAAGGGATAGAGCTGCCAGATCCAGAGCTTGCGTATGCTTTCATAGGCAGCAGGGAGGCGGAGAACTACCTTGCGGCTATGCGCTCCGCAGTAAACTTCGCATTCACCAACAGGCAGATAATGACAGATTCGATAAGGAAGGCATTTTCAGAGGTGTTCGGCAGGAGCGCCGACGCTCTCGGCATGGAGCTCCTGTATGACGTGGCGCACAACATAGCGAAGCTTGAGGAGCACGAGGTTTCTGGAAAGAAAAGAAAGCTATACGTCCACAGGAAGGGCGCGACCAGGGCGTTCGGCCCCGGAAGGAAGGAGGTGCCGAAGGCTTACAGGGAGTACGGGCAGCCTGTCCTCATACCGGGAAGCATGGGTACTGCCAGCTACGTTCTCGCCGGGCAGGAAGGCGCCATGCGCGAGACGTTCGGCTCCTCGTGCCACGGATCCGGAAGATTAATGTCGAGGCATCAGGCGCTGCGCGAGATACCGATGTCGAAGACGTTCGGGCAGCTCGATAAGAAAGGCGTTGAGATAAGGGTGAGAAGCAGAAAGCTGGTAAGCGAGGAGGCTATGGAAGCCTACAAGAACGTCGATGACGTTGTGGAGAGCATAGAGGGCGCAGGCATATCAAGGATAGTTGCGAGGCTGGTCCCGGTAGGCGTTGCAAAAGGCTGAACCGACGGTATCTGGAGGTAGCACCAACAGAACGTTTATTAAGCCTTTTATGATGATATATATTCGGTCAACTTCTGTTGTCGTTTGTTGCTTTTAATTAGGTGAAAAAATGGTAGTAGTAGCCAGCCCATTATACGCAGTTGCAGCTTCTATAGCGATTGCAGGGGGCTTGATAGGAACGGGAATGGCGCAGCAGGGAATTGGTGCTGCTGGAATGGGAATAATAGCGGAGAAGCCCGAGAAGTTCGGGCAGGTTCTGTTCTTCTTCGTTATACCTGAAACTCTGTGGATAATCGGTTTCGTGCTGGGTCTGATACTCCTGTTGCAGATACTCTGACGATGCAGAGGTGTTTGGATAGGTCTTGAAGACGTAGTTAGCAGCATAAACAAGAACGCTGAGAGGAAAGCGGAGCAGGTAGTCCGGAACGCAAAGAAAGACGCTGAGGACTACGAGGCCAAGGCTCTCGCCGAGATGGAAAAATCGTTAGGTGAGAGCGTAGCAAAGGCGAAGTCGGAGGCCGCGCAACTTCTTTCAAGCATGAAGGCGAGGTCTGATATGGCAGCCAGGCAGATCTACAACGCCGAGCTTGAGGCAAAGATAAGCGACGCTTTCGATTGGCTGAGGAAAGGGCTGCCCGATTACGCGAAGACAAAGAGCTACGCCGCACTTCTCAAGAAACTAGCTGCGATGGCTTCGGAGGAGCTGGGCGAAGGCTGCAGGCTCATAGTCAGGAAGGATGACCTCCCAAAGCTCAAAGGGGTCAAGGGCGCCGAAGCCGGGGAGAACGGCAAATCCGCAGGAGGGCTCGTCGGCGTATCTGCCGACAGCAAGAGGTACATAGACTTCACGCTTGAAACGCTGCTCAACGAAATCAGGGACAGGCTGGAGGTGCGCTTCGTGAAGGAGATAGAGGGATGATCTGGTGGACAGCACGTACATAGGTGCGTTCGGGAGGATAAAGGCGATGAAGTCCCTATTTCTGAAAAGGGAATTCATGGCGCAGCTTCTCGAGCACGACGCTTCAGACTACCTCTCAGCCCTGAGCGGCACAGATTACAGGAAAGAGCTGGACGAACTCTCGCTGCAGTATAAGGATTCTGAACTTGTGGATGCGGTCCTAAGCGCGCATACTAGGCGTCTTGTCGGATATATGGTCAATGCAGCCCCTGCGACTGCAAAGGCTATGGTCAGGGCTTACGTAGGCTCCTGGGACATACGCGCGATAAAGACGGTCGTGTCTGCGAGGCTTCTCGACAAGAAGGTCGGCATCAACGGCGGCTTCATAATCGTCGACGGAAAGCTCTCCGCGGCTGTGATCGGCGCTATTGCCCCGGAGGAGTTCGCGTCGATAGCAGAGCAGAAGGAGATAGACGGAATGGTTGACATGCTTGTAAAGTATGGCTATGGAGGGGTGATGCTGCAGAGCGTCGACGAGGCAAAAAAGAACACGAACGCCTCGCAGATGTTCATGGCGCTTGACGGCTTCTACTTCTCCAACCTCCTCAGGTCGTTCAGGTTCTACAGGGGCGACGAAGGGCCTATGCTCCAGTTCATACGCGACAGCATAGACGTGAAGAACGTAATGGATGCGGTGAAATCCTCGATATCCGGGTTCGGCGGGCTTTCTGAATACATAATACAGGGAGGGAACATGCCGGGTGAAAGGATAGCAGAAATCGCCTCGAAGAAGATTGAGGACATGAAGGACTCGATGCCGTTCAGAATAGACGCTGCGTTCGACGCATACAGAGAAGACGGGCTGGCGGCTTACTTCGAAAGCGCGCTGAGGCGCGAGCTGTACGGCAAGTATATCGGCATATTCGAGAGGTCCGCGCTCTCGGTGCTGCAGCTCATAGCTTTCATAATGAGAGCGGAGATGGAGGCGGACGAGCTTAGGCTTATATGGTTCGGAAAGCGCTACGGCATCGGCGAGGGCAGGTATAAAAACCTCAGCATGCTGAACAACGTGGTCAAATGAGCGGCAACATAGCTGTTGTGGGCGAAAGGGAGGTCGCGATGGGCTTCAGGCTCATCGGGATAGCCGACACTTTCATAGCAGAGGGAAGGGACGCGGTCAACATGATACTTGGCATGATAGACAAGAAGGAGTACTCGGTTGTGATAGCCTCATGGAAAGTGAGGGAGTCATTTGAAAGCAACGAGCTCAGGAGGACGGAGGTGTCGCTCTCGCCGCTTGTCGTGTTCATACCCCGACCGGACGGAGAGCAGAGCGAGGAGCCGCTGGAAAGGTTTGCAAAAAGAGTTTTGGGAGTTGATATTAACAGCCTTAGAGGTGCTTGAATTGGCAACATCGAATGTTAAGAATGGAATTATTTACAGGATATCAGGGCCGGTAGTTACTGCGAAGGGAGTGCAGCAGCCCAAGATGTACGACGTCGTGCAAGTGGGCGACTCGAAGCTCATAGGGGAGATAATAAAGCTTGAGGGCGACTCAGCGATAATACAGGTGTATGAGGACACGAGCGGCCTTAAGCCAGGCGAGCCGGTTGTTAACACTGGGAGGCAGCTTTCCGTCGAGCTTGCTCCGGGGCTCATAGGCTCCATATTCGACGGAATACAGAGGCCCCTGGACAAGATAAGAGAGGAGAGCGGCGACTTCATAGAGAGGGGGGTGAGCGTCGAGCCCCTTGACAAGAAAAAGAGATGGCATTTCGTTCCGAAGGTCAAGAACGGGAGCGACGTCAAAACAGGCATGATAATAGGCGAGGTTGCGGAGACCAGCCTGATAACGCACAGGGTCATGGTGCCGCCCGGCATCTCTGGGAAGATAAGCGGGCTAAAGGAGGGCGACTACACGATAGTTGACAAAATTGCTTCTGTTTCCGGTGATTCCGGCACATCGGACGTGTCGATGCTACAGAGGTGGCCTGTGAGGATGCCAAGGCCAGTGATCGAGAAGATGCCTCCGACAATGCCGCTTATAACAGGGCAGAGGATCATAGACAGCTTGTTCCCAGTTGCGAAGGGAGGCACTAGCGCTGTGCCCGGTCCGTTCGGATCCGGCAAGACGGTCATACAGCACCAGCTCGCAAAATGGAGCGACAGCGAGGTTGTTGTCTACGTAGGCTGCGGCGAGAGGGGCAACGAGATGACGGAGATACTGACGACCTTCCCAGAGCTGAAGGATCCGAAGACAGGAAAGCCGATCATGGACAGGACCATACTGATAGCCAACACCTCGAACATGCCGGTCGCAGCAAGGGAAGCAAGCATATACACAGGCATAACCATAGCGGAGTACTACAGGGACATGGGTTACGCGGTTGCACTGATGGCGGACAGCACTTCTAGGTGGGCTGAAGCCCTTAGGGAGATATCTGGAAGACTGGAGGAGATGCCCGGCGAGGAAGGTTATCCGGCGTACCTTGGCAGGAAGGTTTCAGAATTCTATGAGAGGTCAGGGATGGTAAGGGTCTTGTCCGGGGAGATAGGCTCAGTAACTGCGATAGGGGCAGTATCGCCACCGGGGGGAGACACATCCGAACCTGTGTCGCAGAACACGCTGCGCGTGACAAGAGTATTCTGGGCGCTTGACGCTTCGCTTGCGAACAGGAGGCATTTTCCCTCGATAAACTGGCTGAACAGCTACTCCCTTTACTACGGCGATCTGAAGGGGTGGTACGCCGAAAACGCAGGCAGCGAATGGGACAGCCTGCACTCCAGGGTTATGTCTATACTCCAGAAGGAGGCTGAGATAAACGAGGTGGTGCAGCTTGTCGGTTATGATGCGCTGCCTGAAAAGGAGAAGGAGGTTCTCGACATAGCCAAGTCTGTGAGAGAGGACTTCCTCCAGCAGAGTGCATTCGACGACGTAGACACGTACACCTCGCTTCACAAGCAGATGCTCATGCTCAAGGCGATAATTGCCATGGACGAGGCGGAATCGCGAGCAGTGTCCAGGGGAGTGCTGGTCGAGCAGATGAATGGGATATCTGCAAAGCAGAAGGTTGCGAGGATGAAGCTCGCGAAGGAGGACAGCATAGACGCTTACTACGACGACGTCGTCGCTGCAGTGAAAGAGATAGACCAGATAATGGCGAGCAAGGAAAAGGTGATGCAATGAGTTCGGTAAACTACAGGAGCGTGAAACAGATAACAAGCGTGCTGCTTTTCGTTGACGGGGTAAAAGATGCTTCTTACAACGAATTGGCCGAGATATCCATGCCGGATGGCAGGAAGGTGAGGGGGCAGGTCCTTGACACCCGCGACGGCCTTGCGATAGTGCAGTCATTCGGCGACACTACCGGGATGGACCTGGGCAATACAGGCGTAAGGTTCACCGGCTCAACCGTCAAGATACCAGTAAGCACGGAGATGCTTGGAAGGGTATTCAACGGTGCCGGGAGCCCGAGGGATAACGGCGGCAACATAAGGGCTGAGAAGCTTGTAGACATAAACGGCAGCGCGATAAACCCGTATTCCAGGGAGGAGCCGGCAGAGTTCATCCAGACCGGCATATCCACCATAGACTGCATGAATACATTGGTCAGAGGGCAGAAGCTGCCCATATTCTCCGGAGCGGGTATGCCGCACAACAGGCTCGCTGCCCAGATAGCGAGGCAGG
>JAKBHG010000031.1 GCA_021836925.1 Microcaldota archaeon
CTTCCTCTTGTCAATGCTCAGGCCTTTCTCAAGCGCCTTCTTCGCGAGCAGCCCTGCCGCGATCATGACAGACGGGTTGCTCGTGTTTGTGCAGCTGGTTATCGCCGATATTACTACGTCGCCGTCAGATAGTGTGCCCTTATAGCCGTCGTCATACCTTATTACCGCAGACTTTATCTTCACGTGCTTGAGCTCCTCCTTTCCTTTCGAAGAATCGGGGGCGTTAGCACTCTCGCCAGACCACCTGCTGCTGTCACCGCGCGTCGGTTTTTCAACGTCTACTACACCGTCGTTCGGATCCACGAACGCCTTCACGAAGTCGTCGCTTATCTTATCAAGAGGCATCTGTTCCTTTGGCTGGCTCGGTCCTGACACGCTGGGGACTATCGAACCGAGATCCACTTCCAGGACGCCGCTGTACTTTATTTTGCTGTAGTCAATGTCAAACATCCCCTGCGCCGTATAGTACTTCCTTATCATCTCAGTGAGCTCCTTGCTCCTGCCGGTGCTCTCAAGGTACCTGAGCGTTTCTTCATCCACAGGAAATATTGCTATCGTAGCGCCGTACTCCGGGCACATATTGGACAGGGTTGCCCTGTCAGGCAGTGATAGGTTCTTCAGTCCCTCGCCGAAGAATTCGACGAACATGTTGACGACTCCCTTCTCTCTTAGCTTTTTGGTGAGCGTCAGCGCGAAGTCGGTGGCCGTCACTCCATCATTCAGCTTTCCCTCGAGCTTTACCCCAAGCACCTTCGGTGTCGTGAAAGATACTGGAAGGCCGAGAAGCGCCGCTTCGGCCTCTATGCCGCCTACGCCGAACCCGACTACGCCCAGTCCGTTTATCATCGTCGTGTGCGAGTCTGTGCCCACCAGCGTGTCAGGGTATGCGACCATCTCGCCATCTATCTCCTTCGTAGCAACGCACGTTGCGAGGTACTCGAGATTCACCTGATGGCAGATGCCTGCAGAAGGCGGGAAAACCTTGAACGATGAGAAGGCCTTGCTTGCCCACTTGAGCAGCTGGTACCTTTCCCTGTTCCTCTTCATCTCAATTTCCTGATTGAGCTGCAGCGCATTCGGGACGTCGAATGCGTCTACCTGCACTGAATGGTCTATTATCAGGTCGATCGGTATCTGCGGCTGTATCCTTCCGGCGGCTATCCCCTTCTCCCTAGAAAGGTAGTCCCTCACCATCGCAAGATCCACTACGGCGGGCACGCCGGTGAAGTCCTGCATTAGTATTCGCGATACCTTGAACGGTATGTCCTCGTCTCCCGGCTCCTCCGGGTTCCAGTTGGCGAGGTTCTTGACGCTTTCATAGGTTATCTCGGTCCCATCAGCGTTCCTCAGCAGGGATTCGAGTACTACCCTTATCGAGAAGGGCAGCGACGACACATTTCCGATTCCTGCCTCTTCAAGCTTCGGCAACGAGTAGTACCTCAGCTTCGAGCCGTTTCCGAGTTCGAAGTGATCAACAGAACCGCTTTTCAGGCTATTAACGTCCCCACTGTTCATACCTGATAAATCGGCGATCTGTTTTATATAATTTAATCTGCTGGCCCTTTACTGCCATATTTTTTGCGCATCAGCCCCTCTTCTTCAAGCCATTGGCATAATCATAATATAGCGCCGCGATCATGCTCGTGAACTTGTTGTCTGGTATGGCTTTGCCTATCCCATTGCCTATGTTTTTGAGCAGAAGTTCCTTCGCCCTGTCGAAATGGCCGTCCTTCTGCTGCCTTGCGTATTCCAGGCTGCCGTACTTCTTCATCATATCGAGCACGTAGTTGAAATCCTGCTCGCGCAGCCTTGCATCGGTATAGCCCTCCTTCCTTCTGTCATTCACGCTCTCATAGATGGCGCGCAGCTTCTCCTTCTCGTCTAATGTGGCGTCCGTGTATGCCTTGTATATAAGCAGCGTGGGCGTGCCTTTGTACACATCCTCTTCAATGTCCTCTATGTCGTCTCTTATCTGGAATGACATGCCTATCTGTATGCCTATATCCTCCAGTACGCCGAGGATGTCCAGCCCGTTCGTTCCCATCGTTGCGCCTATTAGGGCAGGCGCTGCGGTGCTATAACCCGCAGTCTTGTATTTAAGCAGCCGCTCGCACATGTCGAATGTCAGCGTCTCGAGGTCCGAGAACTCCAGCTCCATCGTCTGGCCTTCAAGGGTCTTGTCTGCGTACCTGTCTAATATCTTGCGGACCGAGCGTCCCTTGGATTTACCATACGTCTCCGTGTACTCCTCAAGCGCGAGCCATACCTCCTTGTTGAGGTAATGCGAAACGTTTATCGCATTGCTCACGCCGTACTTGCGCTGCAGCGCCTTGTCTCCGCGCCTCAGCAGCGCTCCGTCCTCTATGTCGTCAGCTATCAGTATCGCGTCCTGCGACAGTTCTATCGCTACTGCAGGCAGGAGCATCTCTTCCTCACTGACACCGTACATCTTGCCTACGAGCCACATGAGCTTGGACCTCCGGAGGCCTGCCTTCTCCCTGTTGGGGTAGTCCGTGATCATCTTCTCCAGCTTGTCGACAGTCCCCTTCATCGCCTCGCTGTCGGCGTATTCGTCGTCAATCGCATGGATCCTTGAGTGCAACCTGCCCATAATGGCGCGGGGAAGCATCTCATTCATGTATGTGTTGAAGGATTCGATACTGTCATAAATCACATTGCTGTTTTCTTTGCGCACCGAATTCATAGTAGTTGTGCCTGAGTCCGGCATGTTAAAACCTGAATGGGCCCGAAGGGAGTCGAACCCCTGTCTCCAGCGTGTAAGGCTTATGCGTTCAGAAAGAACTTGGCATCATACCGTTGGACCACGAGCCCATGGTAAATCTTTCGCCCGAACATATATAAAATGCTTTGGCATACCGCGCCTGTCGTCACTTCGCGTACTTTGTCAGCAGGGCTTCTATCCTGCCTACCGCATCCGCCAGCTCCTTTTCCGGAGCGAGGGCCACTATCCTGAAGTGGTTTGGGCTCCCGAATCCGGATCCGCGCGTTATCTGCACATGCTCTTCCTCGAGCACTCTCCTTATGAACTCCTTGTCGTCCTTGATGCGCAGTCCTGACATCTTCAGCCTTGGCAACACGTAGAATGCGCCGTTCGGCCTGACCACGCTTATCGCGTCGTTGCGCTTTAGTATGTCCGTCACGGAGTTGACCCTCTTCGCGATGTTCGACACCATGCCTCCTATCGCCTTGTCATGCTCCTTCCTGTTGCTTATGCCCTCGGCCAGCGCATATTCCGCTGGCGTGTTGAGCGACAGCCTCATCCGTGCGTAGTCGACTATCTTGTCCCTTATCGCCATCGACTTCCTGTCCTGCTCTGGGAAAACCATATATCCCATCCTGAATCCGGTCGCGTCGAACACCTTCGATGCCCCGTGCAGGAGTATGTGCGGCACGCCCTTTGCCACCTGCCCTACGCTGGTAAACTTCGCGCCGTTGTAGACAATCTCGTCATATATCTCGTCGCTGATCAGCACTATGCCATTCTCATTCGCGATGTCAACGACTTCCTCAAGCACCTTGCGTTTCAGCACCGTGCCTGTCGGATTGTTCGGGTTGGTTATTATCATGTACTTTACCCTGCCTATCCTGCCCGCGCGCTTCATCTTCCTGAGCTCGCCTCTTATGTGGTCAAGGTGTATGCTCCAGCCCTCGCCTTCGTTGTAGATGCCGAACAGGGGCCTGCCTCCGTATTCCCTGAGGTTGGTTATATACTGCACGTAATAGGGCTTGAATATCACGGCCCTGTCACCGCTGTTTATCAGGGCGCTGTTTATGAACGCGAGCCCCTCCGTAATGCCAGCTGTCGCTATCACGTTGTCTGGGCTGGCGTTGACGCCGTACATCCTCTTGTACCTGCCAGCCACGGCCTCCCTGAGTTCCCGTACGCCTATGCTGTCTGAATAGTATGTCTTGCTCGCCCTTAGCGCATCCACGTACGCATCTATCATGTACTTCGGCGTTGGGAAATAGTATGCGGGATCGCCCCTATTGAGCTTCATCACATTTATCCCGCGCTTAGCCAACTTTGCAGCATCGTCGTCCTCTTCAAGTATAGGATTGTAAACGAACGCGCTTCTTTTCGAGAGCAGGTCCATCAAACCACCACAGGAATATTCAGTTGCAGCGACATAATAAAATGCCTTGTGTCGCACTATCTTACGCGATCTTCTCCACCAGCTCGGCATGCTCGATGATGTATTTTCCTACCTGGCCGTCGCGCTCCTTCCGCGCGCTTGTAACCCTGATCGACTTCCTGAACAGCGGCGCATCCAGTACGAAGCTCTCGGCTTCGCCTCCCTCGAATAGCGGATTTATCCGGTACCTGTCCTTGAGGGCCATCAGTTTATCTATCATCGCGCTGTCAAGGCGCGAGCCGAGTAAGCTGTCGTCAAATCCCTCCGCTGCAACCTGGGTTATTATCACGTCGTACTTGGAAGACAATTCGCGCAGTTCCTCGAGCGGCTCTATGTGCCAGAGCGGCGATCGCATCGTTATGCCCAGGCGGCCGCATATCGCATCTATCCTCTCCTTCTGGTAGCTGCTGGCCACCGCGCCGGTGAACAGTTCCGTGACATTATTCTCCTTCAGCACCCTCTCGAGATCCTCTAGTTCGAGCTCCTTCTCGCCTTTGGTTACCGACATCACCTGCCTGATGCCGAGGGCTTCCGCCTGCATCGGGGTAAACTGTATTGCTGGCTTGTGGAACATGTAGCTGTATTCGTTCTCCGGGACCATCGTTATAAGCAGCTCGACATCCTTTCCCATGTCATGCGCCCTGTGCACTGCAAGCGTCGAGTCTTTCCCTCCACTGAATAGCGCAGCTATCATATTATCTACCATTATCCACCATGATTATCCACCGTGCTCGACGGGCATATCCTGTTCAGCACGCAACGTCCGCAGCGTTTTTCCTTGGCGGTGCATACATCCCTGCCTAAGGCTATGAACAGGTGCGTCACATTGGCCCAATCGCGGTTGGGCACCAGGCCGACCAGCTTCTTCTCTATCTTTGCTGGATCCCTGCCATGCGCAAGACCGAGGCGATTCGCTACGGTTATGCAGTGCGTGTCTATCGCAATGCCCTCGTTTATTCCGAATGCGTTCGACAGTACGACGTTTGCTGTCTTCCTTCCGACTCCCGGCAAGGTAACAAGTTCATCGATGCTGCGCGGCACCTTTCCCCTGAAATCGCCCGTCACCTTCTTTGCGGCACCGACTATACTCTTGGATTTCGCCCGAAAAAGGCCAACGCTCTTCACATACTTGTAGAGATCGGTTGGCTTCAGTCTTGCATACATGTCTGCGCGGGGCAGATCCCTGAACAGCCTTGGAGTTATCTCGTTCACATGGGCGTCCTGCGCCTGTGCAGAAAGTATCGTGGCGACAAGAAGCTGCCACGGCGTCGCATGGTCCAGCGACGTCTTCATCTGCGCCTTGTACCTCGACTTAAGCAGCCTAAGGATTTTGCCTACGTATACCTTCTCATCCGCTTTGCTCACGGTGCTGCACCTAACAATAAATGGATACGTGCTTAACGGATAAATATGTATCATGACAATCCAGACCGTGATGGGGAAGTAGAGCTGCATGCATCAGCAGTGAAACGAATCCTCTTCCGAAAACAGGGGTGATTGGATGAAAGTCATAGCGGACCTGCATACCCATTCAAGGTATGCGATGGCGTGCAGCAGCAGCATTACGATAAAAGGCATGGAGGCGGCAGCGCTGGAGAAGGGCATAAACCTGGTCAGCACCGGCGATTTTACCCATAGCGCATGGCTCGCGGAGATGAAGAGGGATCTGGAGGATCCCGACGGGAAAGGCCTCCTCAATGTCAAAGGGTCCGACTCGGGCGTCAGGTTCGTAGTTGGTGCCGAGGTATCCACGGTGTTCAACGTAAATCCCACCACGGTGAAGAAAGTGCACCACTGCATACTGCTTCCCAGCGTGGAGCATGCCGAAGCCGTGCGTGAATCCCTTTCGAAGCATGGCGCTATGGATTCAGATGGCAGGCCAACGCTGAGCATAAGCCCTGCAGAGTTGGTGGAGAAGGTTCGCGGCGTCACGAAGGACGCGATAGTCTTTCCTGCGCATGCATGGACCCCATTCTTCGGGGTTTTCGGCGCATTCTCCGGATTCGACTCGATAGAAGAGGCGTACGGCGACCAGGCGCAGCACATACACGCGCTTGAGATGGGGCTCAGCTCCGACTCGCCGATGAACTGGCGCATATCGAAGCTGGACAGGTATACGCTGCTCGGCAACAGCGACATGCACTCGCTTCCAAAGATGGGCCGCGAGGCCAACGTGATGGAGATAGACGGCAGCCATTTCGATTATCGGACTGTAGCCGAAATAATCAACAGCAAGGACAGGAGCAGGCTGGTCAGGAACATAGAATTCTATCCGGAGGAGGGCAAGTATCACTATGACGGCCACAGGAACTGCCACTTCTCAGTTAATCCAGACACTTCCCATATAGAGAAGTGCCCGGTCTGCGGCAAACGCCTTGTAATAGGCGTGCTGCACAGGGTGAACGACCTTGCCGACAGGCCGCCCGGAACCGTGCCGCAAGGTAGCATACCATACGTGCATGCAGTGCCTCTCATGGAGATCATAGCATATGTCAGCGGCAAGACCTCATACTCAAGAAAGACAGAGGATACCTACACGGCGATGGTATCTGCGCTCGGCCCCGAGTTCGACATACTCCTAGATGTGCCTGCCGAGAGGATAGCGGCTGTTGCCGGAGAAGATATAGCCGCTGCTGTAATGAACGTCAGGAACGAGAACATAGGCATAACGCCAGGGTACAACGGCGTCTTCGGCGTGCTGGACCTGCTCAACAGGAAGAAGGGCTCAAAGCAGGACTCGGTGAGGCAGAAGGGCCTCTCCGACTTCACTGGCTAGTTTCGCGCTACTGCCACCCCAACAGCAAAGAATTTATATATTGTTGCTACAAAAGTTAGCTTGTAACAAATCCTTGAGTCAGGATTACCGATAATACGTGCAGTACGGCAAAGCAAAGTGCGTGTTTTTATGGCTGAACAATCTTACAAGTCACTGAACGACAAGCTCGTAGTCGTCATAAGGATCAGGGGAAGGGTCAACGTCGACCATGACATAGCGAATACTCTCGAAAGGCTTAGGCTGAACAGGGTGAACAACTGCACCCTGATAAGGGCCAATGCCGCGTACCTGGGCATGCTGAACAGGTGCAGCGACTACGTCACATTCGGCACCATAGATGACGCGAACCAG